>CAYGXH010000502.1:0-2396 GCA_964353675.1 uncultured Chlorobiaceae bacterium | reverse complement strand
TTGATGCCGTCATAATCACCATAGCCGTTAACGATAACATCAATCTCGCGCTGAGAAAGGGAGCGAAACGGAACATCAATCCTGACTTGCGCCTCTTCTGCAATCCGCACAAGATTGCGCAGGTGCTCGATCCACTTCCGACTCGTCCAAACCTGGATAGCGCCGTCCCGAATTGAGAGATCTTTACGGGGAACAACGAGATCCATGTCGATTCCGACGGCTCTCCCGAATCCCTGACACTTCGGACATGCACCATACGGAGTATTGAACGAAAAAAGCCGCGGGTCCGGCTCTTCAAATTTCCGTCTGCACAACGAGCAAATGAAGTGCTGATTAAACCGCAGCTCCTCATCATTATCGAGGATCTTTACTACTGCGGATCCGTTGCCGCTCCGGAAAGCTGTTTCGAGCGAATCGGAGAGACGGTTATCTTCGGCGCTTTTCCTGTAGATTAGTCTGTCGACAAGGACGAGGATTTCCTTCATCTTTGCCCCGCGAGGCAACTGTCGTTCGTTAAGATCGATCAGCTCGTTTTTGTATATAAATCGGAAATACCCCTGGCGTTTTAAATTTTCGATTTCCTGTTTGAGAGTTGCATCTTTATGATGGTGAATCGGAAAGGACACTGTAAGTTTCAACTCGTCAGTATCCTTAGTTTTAAGTCGGAGAGTTTCGATGATCGTCCTGACAGAGTCGCGTTCAACACGATTCACGCACGCAGGGCAGTGCGTTCTGCCGATTCTCCCAAACAGGAGACGAAGATAATCGTAGATCTCAGTCGTCGTACCAACGGTCGATCGTGGATTGCGGGCAGTTGTTCTCTGTTCGATAGCGATCGCCGGACTTATTCCCTGAATCTCGTCAACGTCGGGTTTGTCCATGCGCTCGAGGAACTGGCGGGCATAGGCGGAAAGACTTTCAACGAACCGCCGCTGCCCCTCGGCATAGATCGTATCGAACGCAAGACTTGATTTCCCCGACCCGCTTACGCCGGTAAACACTATGAGTTTATTACGGGGAAGTTCGAGTGAAACATTTTTCAGGTTATGGACCCGGGCGCCTCGTATGACGATGGAGCTTCTTTGTTTTTCGTTACGGTGAGAAGGGTGAAATGTTGTTTGCTTTCCCCGAAATGAACGGCTTGTCCTCATCTTCTGTTCGACAGCTGGCGTGTATTACTTATGCTTCGCCCCTCCTTGAATTTTTTTATACATGTTAAGCTGACTATCATTGAGGACGGCTTTTGCTTTTATGTGTGAATTCAGGATAATCCCGCGCAACTTACCCCGAAGACGACCGATTTGCAGCGCGTCATCAGCGCAGGATTTTTCATTGATGATTCGTGCCTGGAAAGCCTGGTGCAGCTCGTTCTCAATCTGAACTATCTCCTTCCCCAACTGCTTCGCTCGCGCGACTGTATTGCTGTGGATATCCGAGAGCCGGCTTTTCTGAATCGAGGAAAGATTCAGTGTCGATGCGAGCTCGAGAATATTTTTTGCTGAGGGATAGTTGTTCATTTCGGCGGTCTTCCCGTTATCCCCTTCCAGTCCGTTTAAAAGGACGTTACGGTCCGACGGAACTTGAGAAAAAAGAAAAGGACAGCACAATAATATCAAAATGAATACTGCAGCAATTTTATTCATGGCGCCAAATCCTATGTATTCCTGTATAGTGAACAAGAGTGAAGATAGGAATAATTTTTCTGAGATGCCAAGCAATCCACACCGCAGAATGGAAGCTCCGGGATCTTGAATCCTATCCTTTTCCTCTCTATATTTAAGCAATCATAACAAATTTATGGAGTATAGCGCATGAAAAAACCACTTGTCGGTATCGTTATGGGAAGCGCATCAGACCTTCCGGTGATGGCAGAAGCCGCTGAAGCGCTCGAATCTTTCGGCATTCCTTTTGAAATCACGATTGCATCCGCGCACCGATCCCCGAAGCGAACCGCCGCATACACAGCATCCGCGCAAAAGCGCGGAATCAAGGTCATCATTGCAGGCGCTGGCGGTGCAGCACATCTCCCCGGAGTCATTGCCTCTATGACGACACTCCCCGTAATCGGTGTACCTATCAAATCGAAAAATTCCCTGGACGGCTGGGATTCGATTCTCTCTATGCTGCAGATGCCGTCGGGCACGCCTGTTGCGACGATGGCATTGGACAATGCACAAAACGCAGGTATTTTTGCAGCTCAGATCATCGCAACCTATGACAGCGCCATTAGCGGGAAACTCAGAGAGCACAAGCTCAACCTTGTAAAAAAGGTCGACCGGAGCGTTAGGGAACTTGGAAAAATCGACTATAAACAGGTACTCAAAAAGTACCGATGAGAGATAACGGACACTCATCCATAGAAACACCTGAGGTACCGGGGTAATAACATGTTAGGG
>CAYGXH010000501.1:0-2407 GCA_964353675.1 uncultured Chlorobiaceae bacterium | reverse complement strand
CCGCCGGTATGGTAGTGCTGATTGTTGCAGGTATTTATCTTTTCTATCCAAAATCCGATTCGACTTCGACAAATCGAAGATCAATCGCCGTGTTACCTTTCAAGAATATGAGCGACAGTAAGGAGGATGAGTATTTTGCTGATGGTTTAACAGAGGATGTCATCACACAACTTTCGAAGATTAGTGGAATTGAGAAGGTGATCGCCAGGACATCCGTGATGCAATATAAGGGAGTTAATAAGAGCATCCGTGATGTTGGTAAAGAACTTGATGTTGCCACAGTTCTTGAAGGCAGTGTTCGACGAGCAGGAAATCAGATTCGAATCGTTGCTCAATTAATTGATGTCCAAAACGAAGGGCATCTCTGGGCTGATACGTACGATAAGGAAATGACTCAAATCTTTGTCATCCAAAGTGATGTTGCACAAAGAATAGCTGCTGCATTGAAGGCTAAACTATCCCCAGGAGAAAAAGAACGGATAGAGAGGAAACAGACAGAAAATACAGAAGCATATCAACTCTATCTCAAAGGGCGTTTCCATTGGAACAAGAGAACTCTCGCCAATCATAGGACGGCAATAGAGTATTTCACACAGGCAATTCGGGAAGATCCACATTACGCTCTTGCCTATGCCGGATTGGCTTCTACGTATGTTTTGCTTCCAGAATATACTGTGCCAGCGAAGGAGGCTCTGCCGAAGGCAGAAGCCGCAGCACAAAAAGCATTGGAACTCGATCCAGCACTTGCTGAACCCCATGCTGTAATGGGATCGATAAAGATACAAGAATGGGATTGGGCGAGCGCAGAGACTGAATTTAAAAAGGCAATCGAACTAGATCCAAATAGTCCGACTGCCCACCAGTGGTACGGCGTTTATTTCAGTGTTCTTGGCAGGAATGATGATGCAATGGCAGAGACCAAACGGGCACAGGAACTTGACCCGCTATCATTGATCATCAATCTGCGTGTAGGTAAGGTTTTTCTTGATATGCGGCAGTTTGATCGAGCAATAGATCAATTCAAGAAGACCCGGGATCTCGATCCGAACTTTCCATGGGCTTACCTCTATTTAGGCGAGAGCTATGAAAGGCAAGGTGAATTTGACCAGGCGATTACAGCTTTTAAAAGGGTAATCACGCTTGCGGGAAGAGATCTTGAAGTGCTGGCAAATCTCGGACATGCCTATGCAAAAACCGGTAGGAAGAGCGATGCTCTGGAGGTTCTCGCGAAATTGCTTCGGTACTCGAAGCAAGGAAATTCTGTATCGTGCGAAATTGCCTTGGTGTATAACGGACTTGGAGATAAGAAAAATACATTTCAATGGCTTGAAAGAGCTTTACAGGAACGGAATAATGGCTGTGCTAGTCTGAAAGTTGATCCGGCTTGGAATAACCTTCGTTCGGATCCGAGGTTCATCGCGTTGCTGAAGAAAATGGGGTTGGAAAAATGATTGGTAAGACAATTTCACTGAAACCCTCACCCTGTAATCCCTCTCCCAAATTGGGAGAGGGATATTACATATGTGACAGGGAGAGGGTAACGGAGTAATACTGAATGATTAGACAGACAATATCACACTATCCCGACAAAAGATGTCGGCCTGCCCGCCATAACGAATTCACTAAGGCAGGCGGGGACGCCAAAGGATGGCGCGACGTACTTCTTACAATGACAAGGCGATGGTTATGATTGGTCAAGTTATATCTCATTATAAAATATTAGAGAAACTCGACGAGGGTGGACTTGTCCGCCGCAGCCAAACTAACATCAGAGGTTCATCCGATGGTCGGTAGCACTATTTCGCATTATAAGATTATTGAGAAGTTAGGCGAAGGCGGCCCGACTGCGCTCCAAAAGATGGAGCTTCGTCGGGTTGAGAATCCCCGCCTGCCAATTATGACTCGGCGTGGCGGGCAGGCGCCGTTTTCTGGCGGAGGCGTACTATGATTGGGAAAACGATTTCACATTATAGGATCCTCGAGAAACTCGGTGAAGGTGGCATGGGTGTCGTCTATAAAGCCGAAGATACCAAGCTTAAACGCACCGTCGCTCTAAAGTTTCTCCCGAAGGGATTGGAAACTCATGAACCCGAGCGGGCACGGTTCCTACAAGAAGCGCAAGCTGCTTCGGCTTTGAATCATTCTAACGTTTGTACTATCTACGATATCAAGGAAGAAGGTGACCAACATTTTATCGTGATGGAGTATGTCGATGGGGTTACGTTGCGCCAGAAAATTGTAGGCGTGATTCATGGATCACCTCTACCAGTGGACACCACTGTTTCGTACGCCATTCAAATCGGCGAGGCACTGCAGGAAGCGCACAGCAAAGGCATCGTCCACCGAGATGTAAAGCCGGAGAACATCATGATCAACTCGAAGAATCAGGTGAAGGTGATGGACTTCG
>CAYGXH010000500.1:0-2409 GCA_964353675.1 uncultured Chlorobiaceae bacterium | reverse complement strand
TTAATAACAGTGGTATCAGCGTGCCTGGTATATTCACCCTTTGCGGCATCGACATCATCGACATAAGTCCATGGTGATCCTAGAGAAGCATAAGTACCACTGGCATCCCACGTTTCAGCTTCACGCCAGGTATATGTATATTCACTGGCATACACACGTTTTACCTTAAGAGACAATTGGAGATTGGTAAGTGGATCGATATCTTGTGGATCAGTAACCCCATCGCCATCGGTATCCGGATTATTTGGATTGGTATAATAAATATGGATTTCGTCAGAATCACTCCATCCATCATAATCAGAATCGGGTTCGGCTGCCTCAATACTAGCTATCGGTAGCAATACAGATAATGCTACCAAAATACATAACAATTTCTTTTTTATTTCCATAAATATTTCCTCCACAATTTTACTTAGATACACATTCTGAATTATCAAATAATTTATATAAGTTTCCTTTTTTTCTTAAATAAAAAATTTTCCAATATAAAAATTAAAATACAAACTATATATCTTCTAATTTCTAGTTATTTTGTATAGTTGATAATTAAATAGTATATGATTTAATTTATCTTGGTCCTGCATTCGTATTTTTTTGAGTAAGCCATGGTATAAATGTAACATATCCTTTTATCGGGTCCCCTGATCCTGATCCATTACCTCCAGGCCCATCTGATGCTCCCCACCAGTTCCAAGTTGCATTTACTGGTCCCATCCATCCATCTCCAAAAACTGCACAACCGTTTCCTACGAAATTATTATTATGGATTTGTGGATGAGAACTTTGACATTCTATTCCCATATCTACATTTTGAGTTATGCTGTTATTTGTGATACTTAGAGAATCAGAAAGATAGCTATAAATTCCTGTTCGATGCCTGGTGATATTATTATGTTCTATGCTAAATGGAAGGTAGCCAGAGCTGTAAATACCGCAACCTCCGTTTGCTGAAATTGTGTTATCGATAATCGTTGGACTGCTATCACTAATATAGATACCATCCCATACATTTGAATTGATGCTATTGTTGCGTATGATAGTCCTCATAGGAACCCAACAGGAAATTCCCCATTTTCCGTTCGATAAAATTTCATTATGAGAAATTACCGAGGCAGGAAGGGTATATTGAACCTCAAGACCAGCTAAAATGCCATTCCGCATATTTCCATGAATCCTATTATGGGTAATGATAGAGTTATCCTCACCGATAATCCAAATACCGTCATAATTTGAAGTTATCTCATTATATGCAACAAAAGCTTTTGCACTATTACAAGTAATGCCCCTTTGATAATTGTCGAAAATAGTATTATTCACAACTACATCATATGAAGATGCTGTAGTAATTCCATATTTGTTCTCGTAAATTGTATTGTATTGTATCGAGCAGATCGAAGTAAAATTATCTAGTCCATAGCTGGTGATACCGCTATCACTCCCAGCGATAATATTTTGTTCGACAGTAACATTTCTACAATTTATCAACTCAATAGCATCTGCATACTCGTTGTTAAAATCATGAATATAATTGTTTTTAATAATTACATGTTTGTCAATATTTTCAAAATGAATACCATCCTTCTTATGAAAGAATAAGATAAAAAGCTTCCGTGATTGTAATTCCCAGCCAGAAATAATGTAAGGATCATTTTTTGTTCCACTGCCAATAAGTACACCACGCAGTTTTCCACGGAAGCCTTTGAGATCATCATTGTTCGTGAAATAAATGGGGAAAAAATGTTTCCTATATGCAGGAAGATTCACTGTTGTATTGCTATATTCTTTTATTTTACTTACATGTGTGGTCACTTTTATAGGATCGATCTCATTAGATGCTTTCACAATACTGAAGTTAATGGATGGTGCAACTGTTACACCGATGAACAATAGAATGATTCCAATCGCCAAACATTTACTTTTCATTAATTCACCTCCTTTATGCTATGCTAATACATAGCACGTAATATACATCGTATATATAAAATTATGGAGGGAAAGCATTGACACGGTTTTAAGGACACAATGGTTTATTGTGCGAATCAAATTGAAAAAAACTAATAATAATAAATAAAGACCCCGCATATAAAATGCGGTCTAAGGATTCCACGAAAATGTGCATCCGTTTCTAAAATATAATGAATTGGATCATCTTTAATGTGGGAATAGTACATATCGCCGTATCCATCAAATCCCAAATATCGTAAATTAACCGCTCTAAAAAAATAAATAGTTCCATTCACGGATAAATTATCTATACTTCCAAAATAATAGCATCTAGGAGATAACGGCAAATAATGATTTATTTCATTTCTCTTTTCGTTCTTAATAGATGTTGATTCTATAATAGGCATTATCGAAATGATGATAAACAAGACTGTTACAGCGATAACTAAACATGGTTTGAATAAA
>CAYGXH010000499.1:0-2413 GCA_964353675.1 uncultured Chlorobiaceae bacterium | reverse complement strand
TGTCAGCGAGCCGGAGTGAATCGTCAAGGAACTCCTGAAAGGTCCGCGTTACTCCGTCATGAAAAGAAGCGGATACGGCGCCCGGAATGAAAAGATATCCTTTTAGAATCGGATATTGTGCCTCGATCGTCACGGCGCGAAAAGCCTCGCCAAAAGCGTGCAGGCATTCCCGATATGCTTCCATACCGCTCCTGTTTCCTACAACAAGGCGAATATCGTCCGGCGTGGAAATAACAAAACATCTGCTCGCTGCAGATCCTCTCTTATCGATGAGGCGTATGGGAAGAGAATCGATAGGCGCGCCGATGCTGGCTGTAAACTGCCTGAGATTTGCAAGGAGTGAATCCGCAGGGAAGTACCTATGAGAGAGTTCCGGTGGTATGCCGTATATAGCATCAATATCCCAAGGTGCCGGTTTGGCAGTCCGGTATTTCTTTTTTACAATATCAAGCATCGCATAGTAAGTTGCACGTGAATGCTTTTCCAGATTCTTTATTGTCTGTAAAAGCCACAGCTCATCGATCGCCTCAAGGTATAACATAAAGGAATAGTAATTCGGGAACCCTAACTCTCTCACTTTCTCATTATGAAGTTTCACAAGATGAATGTAATCGGGGATGAGATTCGCTTGTTGAAGACAAAAGCGGTTGTAAATCTCTTTTCGCCGTACCGGACTCTTCTCCTTCCGTAAGCGGGCCGAAAGCAGGGATGGCAAAGGGAGTCGCCCCTTGCTCAGATTTTCGTTATAACTCTTACGAAGTTTATGCCGTAGAGAATTGATCTCGGGATCGAAGAATATCTTACCTCCCAAACAAACACGATACCACAACTCGAGCCGGCGTTCCAGCTCCTCATCTGCAAGTGAACCCGACCGATTGTGCCACTCCGTTATGGTGTGGTAGACGGATGTATCGAGAAATAATCTTGCCGCTTCGGACCAGCCGCTGTCTGTTACGCTCGAATCAGTCAGACCGGATTGATACATGAGTGCACGTTGTACCGATGAATATGCGTTTTCATAGCGCTTTTCCAGCGTATCGAGAAAAACGTAGAGTTCATTCTTTGAAGTAACCAGAACTTTCTCCTCTTCACGGCAGGATGGAAGGAGAAAAAGGGCAGTAAGAGAGATTATTACTTTAAATCTGATATACATGGGGGATAGTGGGATACGTCTGCTACTATACTATATAAGATAACGGAATCTTGTGGGATTTCCAATTTGGGGAGGGGGATGTTAGTAAAAAGAGAACACAGATTACACAGAAAAGGCACAAGATTTACGCAGATTGCTAACTGTGTTCGCTTTTAACTGACAAAATAGTTAAATTTCTACAAGCCCTCCCTGTTAATCCTTTCTGTATATTGTACTAAATTATTTTAAAAATAATTTCTGTGTTCTTCTTAGGGGGGGCATCAATGGAATATTTATACAAAGACCTGACTGATAGCATAATAAAATGTTTTTATGAGGTTTATAATCAACTTGGTTATGGTTTCCTTGAAAAAGTTTACCACCGTGCAATGCTGATCGAATTAAAGAGTGAGAATCTTTCTGTCGAGGATCAGCCATCGATCAAAGTATTTTATAAAGATGAAGAGGTAGGCGATTATTATGCCGATATAATCGTTAATAACAAGATTATTCTGGAATTGAAAGCTGCGGAACAACTTATTGAGGAACATGAGTGTCAGTTGATCAATTATTTAAAGGCAACCGAAATTGAGGTCGGATTATTATTAAATTTTGGGAAGAAACCGGAAATTAGAAGAAATATTTTTACGAACGATCTTAAAAGCGAACACAGATGACACAGAAAAAGCACAGGATTAACACAGATTGTTTATCTGTGTTAATCTGTTTCATCCGTGTTCTAAAACAAGTTTATTCGGGGAGAGGTTTCTCCTGGTACCAGCGGAAATCGTAAAATGCAAAGAAAAATCCGGTAATGACTGCAGCCATGCAGAGATAAAGAAGAGGATGTCTTACCATTGGTCTAGGCATACATTTGGAACAATAGCTGCTGCTAATGGAATTGATATTCTGACCATCAGTAAATTGATGGGTCATAGAAAGATTGGAACAACTCTAATCTATGCACAGGTATTGGAATCTGAAAAAAGGAATGCGGTGGAAAAGTTACCAATGCTGGGATTACATACCAATAATTAATCTTGGATAAAGCATAGAGCATCAGATTCAATAGATTCAGCAGATTCTTTTTTGTATAAAAATGGGAGCTATTCATGAAAATGAGTAAATCCAGCCTATTTTATCAGCATAATTGACATTCACAAGAAATCTTGATAGATTATTTGTAAGGGATTTACATTCTAAAAGACTTTCAGGCACTTGGAGGTGTATGAAGTTGAGGCACTTAATACAGTTTACAGTTATTCTTGCCAGTTTATTGCT
>CAYGXH010000498.1:0-2418 GCA_964353675.1 uncultured Chlorobiaceae bacterium | reverse complement strand
GCTTTCGGTTTTCTGCAGAGGCGCTAAAGATGTCCCCACATCCATAGAGATCACACCGTATCAGATTCCATCAATAGTCGATAACCAAGGAACTACAGACTTTATCGGCGGCGGCGGGGAAAGTAATCGCCCATACAATCCGCTCCTGCGAATTTTCACACCCATAGATCTTGCCTTCGTTATCGGGATAATACTCGGCTTGTTTGCGATACTGCTTGTATTCGACAGTTTTAGCGGCGAGCGGGAACAGGGAACACTCAGACTTATGCTGAGCACCTCAATCGGGAGAATACAGGTGCTCCTGGGAAAATTCATTGGAGCACTGATAACAATTGCGATCCCGTTAACAATCGGCTTCCTGGAAATCCTGCTTATCTGGAATTTCTTTCCCGATATTTCATTGAGTTCGGATATATTGATCGGAACTATATTAATATATTTCTTTTCACTCGTTTTTCTCGCAGGATTCCTCGCGCTCGGACTGCTTATTTCCCTTTTTACCAGAGAGTCATCGACCGGATTGATGTATTTATTGCTCGCATGGGTTCTCGTTGCAATAGTCATACCGGAGGGAATCGGGTACCTTGCGGAATATAATTTCCCTGAGGAATCAACAAAGGATTTGTTGTCAAATATTGATAAACAATACAGCGAAGCCGCAAAAAAAGTTCCACAACCTCAAAATATGAGGATGTGGGGCAGTATGGATTATGAAGGTGGAGAAGAGATACTGGGCATTAATCCGGAAGCCATTGAACCGAGAGTAGAGTATCATAAGGCAACATATTCGCTCAAATTGCAACGGGCTGAAGACAGAAACAGGGTAATGGAGAATTACGCAGATCGCCTGGATGATTGGAAAAATACACGTGATGCATTCCTGAGGACTTCTCTTTATGTCATGTATAAAAACATAGTTACCGCCATTTCCGAGACAGATATCGAAACTTATGAAACAACTATTCAACGAGTAAAACGCTACAGAGAATCTCTTGTGGAATATCTGCGGCCGAAAGTCGCGTCGGCTCAATGGTTCACTCGTGTACTAGAACATCCTGAGATGCTCATGACGAAAGAGAATGAAAAAAAATGGGATGAGTTGAAAGCAAAGGAGGGCGCGGAAGCTCTTTATAAGATATTTACTTGGGACCGGATCCCTCCGCTTAATGTAAGCGATATGCCTCTGCCAAACATCGAATTTCCGGGTATCACAGAACGACTTTCTTCAATAATGATAGATATCGCAATTCTATTTTCGACAACAATTGCATTTCTCCTCCTTGCATGCTGGCGTGCTGCATATTATAAAGTCAATTAATAAGGAAAACGATTATGTTCTGGACGATAATACGTAGAGAATTCTTAGATCATGTGATGAACTTTCGTTTTTTTGCAATATTCGCGCTTACAATCATTCTGATGACGGTTAGTGTTGTTGTCTTTTCAGCAAATTATGAGAAAACGATGAAAGAAAGACGTCCATGGGTTACATCATATGTCAACGATGACGGGAAAACTGAATTATACATGGCTCCATGTACCTTTGGAGTGATAGGCCGAACTCCCACAGTTTTATCTTTCTGCTCAGGTATGGCAGAAAAAGAGCTCCCCAACCAGGCGGGCATAGAATTGAACCGCTTAAGTTCCATAAGTAAGAATCCAAAAATTGGCGAGCTCATCAGCGATTCAAAGCTTCTCGATTGGGCTTTCATTGTTTCTGTGATACTCAGTTTCGCTGCTGGACTTTTAACATATAAAAGTATTTCCGGCGAGCGCCGCGACGGGACGTTAACTCTTGTCTTGTCAAATCCCCTTCCCCGCAGTGTACTACTCCTCGCAAAATATTCCGCAGCTATGCTGGCTCTCACGTTAGCTTTATTATCGGCAATTATTTTCAGCCTCATCACTCTTCAAGTCATGGGATCGGTCAGTCTAGGTGGAGACGACTTCCTGAAAATTGCATTGTTTACAGGCATCAGTTTGTTGTTTCTCTCAGTATTCGTTTTTCTGGGATTGATATGCTCGGTATTTACTCAAAGTCCGCTTATTTCCGCGGTAACTTTTTTATTCAACTGGATAATTCTCGTTTTTGTTATTCCAAACATGGGCGGTATAGTAGCCGGTATGATCGGCAGGATCGATACGCCCCTGCAGATTTCACAAAAAGCTGAAGCAATAGATACGAAATACCCGATGCTCCCCGGAATGACATTCTCTGATGAAGCACAAGTACGATTGGAGAGAAAAGGCGCTCAGGAGCGGCTGCTGATGGAATATATTCAATCTCTTATGCAACAGGTGAACGTCGGCAGAGACATTACCCGAATCTCACCAGCCTCAACTTTCTCCTATGCGGCTGAAAGTATTACAGGAAACGGGACCATCAGGTTTTCGAATTATCTTAATAATGTAAAACGG
>CAYGXH010000497.1:0-2427 GCA_964353675.1 uncultured Chlorobiaceae bacterium | reverse complement strand
AATTTGCACGCTTGAATCTCAGCTACACCGTTATGAGCAAGCGGAAGCTCCTTGAACTTGTGGAGGAGAATATCGTTGATGGCTGGGATGATCCACGCATGCCAACCATATGCGGGCTCCGTCGGCGGGGTTACACGCCGGAATCAATCGGTCATTTCGCAGACCGCATCGGTGTCGCAAAACGCGAAAATACGATAGACGTAGCTCTCCTCGAGGACAGCGTTCGTCAGGATCTGAATGCGCGTGCGAAACGGGTCATGGGTGTTCTGCGACCCCTGAAGCTGGTTATCGATAATTATCCCGAAGATCGTATCGAACAGCTGGATGCGATAAATAATCCCGAGGACCTGAGCATGGGAAGCCGCAAAATTCCGTTTTCAAAGGTTCTCTACATAGAGCAGGATGATTTTCGTGAACATCCGCCGAAAGGATATTTCCGCCTATCACCCGGTAACGAAGTGCGCCTGAGATATGCATATATCATCCGATGTGTAGGTATAGTGAAAGATCCCTCATCCGGGAATATTTCTGAAATACACTGTACCTACGACATTGAGACCAAAAGTGGATCATCGCAGAGCCAGAGAAAAGTAAAAGGAACTATTCACTGGCTGTCGGCACAGCAAGCTATAGACGCAGAAGTGAGATTATACGACCGTCTATTCACCGTCGAAGATCCGGGCGGTGAGAAGTGGAAGGAGAGCATCAACCCAAATTCGCTCGAGGTTCTTAAGGAGTGTAAGGTTGAAGGGAGTCTCAAAGATGCTCTTCCTCAGGATCGTTTTCAGTTTGAACGAATGGGGTATTTCTGTGTCGATAAAGATTCCAGACCCGGAGTTCCGGTCTTCAACAGAACGGTTTCACTCAGGGATACCTGGGCGAAGATCAGCAAGGGTACATGAGTATCCGAATTACGTTTATAATTACAATGAAATTGTGTAGAAAGCTTGACTCTCAAAGAGGAAAGCCCTATATTTCGCAAAATTACTCACTCACATGCCGGTCACCGATATCATCAGAATAAAAAATGCTTCATTTTATGCTTACCATGGTGTGGCAAGCGATGAGCAGAATCTTGGCGGTAAGTTCGAAGTAGATCTCGAAATTCGTGGAGATTTTTCGAATGCAAAAAAAAGCGACAATCTGAAAGACGCCATTAATTATGAATCGGTATATTCGTTCCTCCGATCATATGTAACCCAAAAAAAATATTATCTGTTGGAAGCTCTGGCTAACGCGATCGCGGAGGGACTTATCCGTGAATTCCCAATAATTCATTCGGTGATGGTCACCGTCAGAAAATGGCATCCTCCCGTAAAAGGCGTTATAGATTACGTTGAGGTAGAAGTCCAAGGAGGACACACGTAAAAATGTATCAGGTATACATCGGACTCGGCTCTAATCTCGGCGACCGGGAGGAAAACCTGTACCGGGCGCTCGAAGAAGTCGCTCTCATCGGGACAATTACGTTGATATCATCTGTTTATGAAACCGAACCGGTAGGAATGGAAAATTGTTCGGATTTTTTAAACATGGCGATAGAAATTGCAACAACCGCAGATCCGCCCCTCCTAATGGCGCAAATAAAAAAAATTGAGCGTAAGCTGGGACGGCGATCGGCATCTCACGGTGAACCGAGAACGATCGATATAGACATTCTCCTTTATCGCGGATTCGCGTACCAGGATCCGACGGTTCAGGTACCGCATCCGGAATTACAGAACCGGAGATTCGCGCTGGAGCCGCTGGTTGAAATTGCGCCGACCGCGGTACATCCCCAATTAGAAAAAACTGTAGCATCACTCCTGCGGAACTGCCGTGACAACCACCGGGTTCTTAAATCGGAGATTCAGCTCCATGGTGTTAGGACAATCTGATCATATGAGTGTACGACCCACAATTGATTCGCTCATTGAAAAATCAGAAATACGCCACATAGCTATTGAAGGCGTTATCGGCGCCGGTAAAACTGCGCTGGTACAGATGCTCGGCCAGCGTCTCGGTGCAAAAGTTATACTTGAACGCTTCGAAGAGAATCCGTTCCTGCCGAAGTTCTACGAAGATCCCGACCGCTATGCGTTTCAAACACAGCTTTTCTTTCTGCTGAATCGTTACAAAGAGCAGCAGCAGCTTTTTCAGGCGGATCTATTTCATCGTTTTCTCGTTACTGATTATATATTCGAAAAGGACAAGATATTCGCTTACCTCACACTTGAGGACGATGAACTCAGGTTGTACGAGAGCGTGCTAAATTCAATCGAGCACTCGGTCCCCACACCCGACCTCGTAGTGTACCTTCAGTGCTCCGTGCCCCGTTTGATGCAAAATATCCGCCAGCGGGGAAGACAAATCGAACGAAACATGTCGGAGCAGTATATACGCGATCTGAATGAAGCGTACAACTACTTCTTCTTCCGTTATAAAGGA
>CAYGXH010000496.1:0-2433 GCA_964353675.1 uncultured Chlorobiaceae bacterium | reverse complement strand
CCATGGCATATTCGTCCATATTCGCTTTGCCAACCAGTACCATCCCGGCGGCGTTCAATTTTTTAATAACCGTAGCATTATAAGGCGGAACAAAATTTTCTAGCATCTTCGAAGAGCAGGTGGTACGGATGCCCCGGGTACACATATTATCCTTGATGAGCGCCGGGATTCCCGTGAGCGGTGTGATATTACCTTTTGAAATATTCTGATCAGACTCACGGGCTTGTTGCAGGGCTAGTTCCTCGGTGGTGGTGACCATAGCCTTTACTTTTGGCTCGACCTGCTTGATACGTTCAAAGCAGGCAGTTGTTAACTCCACAGAGGAGATTTTTTTTGCTCTTAGTAAATCATGTGCTTCATGAATGGTTAAATCGTATAATTTCGTGGAATCCATTTAATCCTTTTCCTATTTGGAATAATCTTCCTGGTCGAGTACAGCTCGTAGTTTAAAGAAATCCTCTGCGCGGTCGGGGGCATTTACCAGGACGTCTTCGGCAGGCAATGATGGCTCGGAGATGTCATCACGCATCACATTCTGAAGTGTGATAGATTGCGCCGTAGGCGGGACATCAGTCGTATCTAACTCTTTTAATATTTCAAAATTTTCGAGTATATTGGATAGCTGTTCGCGGGCTTTTTCGATATCTGCTTCGCTCATGCCTAGCCGTGGCAACATCGCGATATGTACGACTTCTTCACGTGATAATTTCATAACGACCTCTTTTATGGATGTTGAGTTTAGTATAACATTCAGCTTGAAATGAGGGCAATGGCAGCTCACACAAGGTTTTGCTCGGTTTTGGTTGTTATTGTTGCAGGTAAGATGCAATTTTGGTTGTGACTGGGTAGGAGTTCTAGAAGCGGAAGGGCGTTCGCCCTTCCGCTCGTTATTATTTCCCCGCCCTTTTGAGGGCGGGGACACAGGGGTGGGTCGTCGTGAAGTTACTCGGTGAAGATAAACAATTACCCTTCAACCAAATGCAAGAAGAAAATCGCATAAAAATACTTTGACTTCTGTTTTATTAAGAACTATACTTACGGCGTTTACATATGAATGATTTTAACAGGACTACTACAGAAAACGGATTTCATCGACTGGTTGACTGAGTTAAAATAGAGTAAGGTGGTGGTGTGGGGTAAGGAGAATTGAATGAATGATAAGGTCCTTATCATAACGGGCACTCCTCCAAACACCGTTGATAAGTTGAAGGAGATGGCAATGGTCTACGAGCCGCTCCTTCTTTTAATGTCTATCGCCGGTAAGAAACAATTTCATTCATCTATACCGTCCCTGGGTGCAACCTTGCTCGGAAGCTATCTACAAAAGCACGATATACCGGTCAAGATCGTCGATTTCTATGTAGACGATCTCCCTTCCTGCGATGAGGACATTATCGGTATTTCGTCAACTTTTTGTAATCTTGAAGATGTGATTACAATGTCTAAATACATAGAAGAAAAAAATCCGGCAGCGACGATTGTTCTGGGTGGTACCTTGAGCTGGTCATTCCCGCCTGCACGACTGTTTGAACTGATTCCGTGCATCGACTATATCGCGCAAAGAGAAGGGGAACAGACCTTTTTAGAGCTTATTAAAATGATTGGCTCCGGGGCTGATCCCCATTCCGTTGCTGGTATCACGTTTAAAAAAGACGGCAAGATCTTCGAAACGCCTCAGCGCGCTTTCATGGATTTCAGTAATATTCCCCACCCCGATTGGACGCTGATGCACATACCATCGAGCAAGCGGTTCCCCGTATTGCCGATCGAGACCAGCCGCGGATGCCCTTACAATTGCGCTTACTGTTCGGAAGTAACCTACTGGGGAAAGCCGGTAAGATACTGCACCAGCGCAAAAGTCACCGATGAAATCGTTCGAGATGTTGAACAATTCGGTATCACATCCTTCCGTTTTTCCGACTCCTGTTTCTCGGCGCCTCCTGCCCGCAGCGGTGAGATTTGCGATGCCATCTATGAGAAATGTGTCAAGACAGGTGTCCCGGTAAAATGGTCGTCTTACGCCCGCATAGAAAACCTCGACGATGCCCTGTTGGACAAAATGAAGCGCTCCGGATGCGTCGCGCTGGACATCGGGCTGGAGTCGGGGTCGACCGAGGTCCTGAGGAAAATGGGGAGGGGATATTCACCCCGGGATGCGATCAAAGCTGCAAAAAAAGCGGCGGAACTTGATATATTAACGAACTTCAACATTGTTGTCGGATTTCCTTCCGAGTCGCAAACGACGGTCACCGACACGATAGAGTTGATAAATCAAGCGGCGCCGGATACGTTTACGACTTTTCTGTTCTATCTCGCACCCCACACCAGAGCGCATGAAAATCTGTCGCAATTCCATCTTCAAGGCGACGGCATGTTCTGGAAACACGACACGATGAATAGCAGCGAGGCGATCGGGGCAATGTCCAGGATAAA
>CAYGXH010000495.1:0-2435 GCA_964353675.1 uncultured Chlorobiaceae bacterium | reverse complement strand
CATTGGTTTTGCAGGTACCGAGTAGGTTCTTTCTGGAATGGCTTGAAGAGCATTATTACTCTCTGATCAACGAAGTATTAACGCAGGTGCATGGTCGCGAAGTCAGCGTCCAATATGTAATCAGAGAAGAAGAGCGCGATTTGACTGCGTCCGATGAAGTAACACCTTCTGTTGATGAAGGAAAGGTGCAACTTGGACTAGGTCTCCCGGTTCCGGCCGCAAAGGATGCAGATCGATCAATCCCGTCCGTAAAAATTTCGTCTCACCAGCAGCATATGCTGATTCCCCGCTATACGTTCGAGAACTTTATAAAAGGCGAGAGCAATCAGTTCGCACGCGCCGCTGCGCTTGCCGTAGCAAACAATCCGGGCGGCACGTCGTTCAATCCTCTTGTTATGTATGGAGGCGCGGGACTTGGAAAAACCCATCTCGTACACTCCATCGGAAATCACGTTCTTCAGAGCGGCAAATCGAGTCGGGTGCTTTACGTGTCAAGTGAAAAGTTTACCGTGGACTTTGTCGAAGCGATTCAACGCGACTCGATTTCAGAATTCCATAACTTCTATCGGGGAGTTGGTCTGCTCCTCGTCGACGATATCCAATTCTTTGCCGGTAAAGAGAAGACCCAGGATATTTTTTTCCATACATTCAATGCTTTGTACCAATCGGGGAAACAGATTGTTCTCTCCTCCGATCGGCCACCGAAGGATCTCAAAGGTTTGAATGAGCGGCTCATTTCCAGGTTTCAATGGGGATTGACTGCAGACATTCAGCCCCCCGATCTAGAAACGCGCATAGCTATTCTACTCAAGAAGAGCAGTGACGATGGGATTGAATTGCCGGGAGATGTTGTGGAGTTTATCGCTTCAAATGTCACGTCAAATATACGCGAACTTGAAGGTTGTCTGATCAGTCTGCTTGCACGCTCTTCGCTCGAACACCGCGATATAAATATCGATCTCGCAAGGGACGTTGTACAATCTGTTGTCGGAGAGGTAAGATCACATATTACAATAGAACAAATTCAACGCATGGTATCCGAACATCTTGGGATTCCGGAAGATCTCCTTCGGGCAAAAACCAGAAAGCAGGAAGTTGCGAACGCACGGCAAATTGCCATGTATCTGGCAAAGGAGTTTACCAATTCATCCCTGAAAACAATAGGACTGCATTTTGGCGGGCGTGATCACAGCACGGTCATTCATGCCTATCAGACAATTGAGGATAATATCAGTACAGATCCTAAACAGAAATCGCTTGTCCAGCAATTAAAAACTAAACTCGAACACTCTCTACGTGGATAAGCACGGTAAAACTTTAACTGAAACTGTGGACCTCATCTTCGTTTGTGGTGCTGATTGTCTTGGGTAATCCACAGCGTTGATAAGTCAGCCTATAATCATAAGTCATGAGCCGTTGTTTAACATTTAGACAATCTGCAAGTTGTAGATATATATAATGTTGTGGTGTTGTCCACTTGTCAACACACATCATATTATAATTAATTATTTATTTACCTAACTCATTATATAATAGATTAAAACAGTGTGGTTCGTTGGATTTTACATGAAATTTTTGTAAATTTAAAAGCAATTTTTTACCCGGGAACCCTCATAAACAGGACAACACAATGAAATTCTCAACAACAAGCACAGAATTACAGAAAGTAATGGGTAACATCGGAGGTGTCATACCGGCAAAATCGACATTACCGATTTTAGAAAACTTCCTCTTTCAACTCCAAAAAGACAACCTGAGAATAACGGCAACCGACCTTGATATTTCGATGTCCGTCGATGTGCGGGTTCGCGGTTCGGAAGACGGCATTGTGGCAATCCCGGCAAAAAGACTTTTTGAAACAGTGCGTTCTCTACCCAACGTGAATATTGATTTTATCTCTGATGTCAAAACCAACAAAGTAATCATGCTAACGCCGAACGGGGAGTACAAACTTACCGGTGAATCAGGGGAAAACTACCCAACACTCCCTTCGTTTAAGAGTGAAACCTCACTGGAAATAGACAATGATCTCCTGCGGCGCCTGATCGGCAAGACAATATTTGCCGTCAGTTCCGACGAACTGCGACCTGCGATGATGGGCATTTTCTTTCAGATAGGAAAAGGAGAAATACGTTCGGCCGCGACAGACGGTCACAGACTCGTGCGCCTGATTTCATCAAAATTCCCGGTAAGTAATGTTGAGCAAGACATTGTGATTCCGGCGAAGGCGCTCAACCTAGTCCTCAAATCAGTCAACGAAGAAAAAACCACGATCACATTCAGCGAGAACCACACAAAGTTTACCTTTGGGGATGTTGTCCTTATATCGCGAATGATAGAGGAGAAGTATCCAAATTATGAGAGCGTCATACCGGCAGATAACGACAAAGTTCTCATCGTCGACAAAAACCAGATTCTCTCATCGGCGCGTCGAA
>CAYGXH010000494.1:0-2456 GCA_964353675.1 uncultured Chlorobiaceae bacterium | reverse complement strand
GATATGTTTATAGCACAAGATTAAACAAAAGATATAGCTCCGTAGGAGCGGCACTGTAACATTCCTGAATATGAATCGTACATTATTAGGGTATATATATAACAAATATCATGGAAAGGGGGTCTGACACCATGAAGCTCACAAATATCATACTTGCCATTATAATCACGATTCCATGCGGCATTATTGTATCCGGGTGCAGTGCAACCGACTGGGCAACACGCGACATCCCTGACGGTTCGTCGCTGGATGAAGGCGATCTGATCACGATCGTTCAGAAAGATGGCATTACACATACTGGGAGGTACACAGGATTAACTTCTCTGTCGCCGTCGGAGTATGCAGAAGAGTATTCTCGTGGGGAACAACAGATATTCGATGGTAAATTACTGCCTAAGCTTGGTCAGAACATTCGGGTTTTGACTACAATCTCCGACTCTAAAATCTGGGAAGGGGCGCTTCTTGGATTTGACTGTAGTAGTTTGTGGATGAAATCGGAAAATTCTTCCGAACCCGAAAAGGTGTACTTCACAAGTCTCAGGTGCCTGTCGGCCAGAAACGATAAAGTTTTCCATAGAATGCATTTACGGGATCTTTTTATGAATGGTGATATACCTCTCATGTCGGCAATTGAAGTTGAGGATGCCGCCGGTTTGTACAGAGTTCCTGTTTCATCAATCGACCGTATACTGCTGGACAGTGGCGGGTCGGCAATATCGGGTAACAGGTTATTTTTAATGAGTAGAAAATAGAGTGAAGTAAAGATTATCACTCAGAAGAAAAATGGGGGGGTGATAGGTCATTAGTCAGTTGCTTGCCCGCCGTCTTTTTGGCGGGTCATTAGTACTTGGTACTTTGTGCATAAAGCGTCGATAGTCATTTGTCAATAGTTCTTTGTACCTGGTACTTTGTTGCGTAGCCCTTGTACTTAGTTACTCACCGCTCATGGCTCATTACCTACTGCTCAGTGCTTTAAACTCTATACTCTTCGCTCTAAGCTCTATGCTTTCCCCCCCTTTGCTTTTCGCGTTTCTTTTAAGTAACTTCCTTAATCATTGTATACTACGGAGGGCTATTAGCAATGAGTGAAAAGGTACGAATACTCGTCGCCGACGATGATAAAGAATTGGTGCAGACGATCGAGGAGGAACTGATCATCGAAGGCTACGATGTAGCTGTTGCCCATGATGGGGAGGAAGCTCTGAACGCAATCCAGACATCCCCATTTCAAATTGCTATTCTTGACCTCAAGATGCCGAAGATCAGCGGTCTGGAGATTTTGCAGAAGGTCAAGAAGGACTATCCGGGGATGAAAATCATCATCCTTACGGCATACGCGAATCTCGAGAATGTAAAAAAATGTCGCGATTTGGGTGCGGATGAAGTCGTCGAAAAACCATATGATCTGGGGGAACTCTTCACGGCTATCGAATATTTCGTTGGTAAGCAGCCGAGATAGAACCTCTGCATTGATTGATCATGATGGTGTGATTTGAATTAGCGTACTCCCCGCTCTCTACTTCCGTGATCTGTAATCTTCCAGTTGATCCTGATTCACCACAGGTCTGAATCATATGTTTCAGTTCAAGTGGGGGGAGAATGTCCTACTGCCGTGGAACGCGGGATTTGGAGAAAGGATATTGATACTATTTTACGACCAACATTTTCCTAACGCTCGTGAATGAGCTGTTTGGATCGTTGGTATTTACTGCTTCTAACCGGTAGAAATACAAACCGCTGGAAATACTGCTTGCATCCCATTCAATATTTCTGATACCTGCATCTTGTACTTCATCAACGAGTGTTGATACTGTTTGCCCAAGTACATCATAAATCTTTAGCATAACTTTGCTTCTTGCCGGTATGTGATAGGTAATCATTGTCCTTGGATTGAAAGGATTCGGGTAATTCTGGTCCAGATCGTATCTAACAATATTATCGAGCGAAGGCTTTGCCGTAATACTTATGCGGGTTTCAGAATTTGGTATCTTAATAGATCCATTTCCCTCCAAGAGTATTAATTCTTTATTTATTTTTAGGTGAAGAATTACTGATTCATGTTTTGTGTCCCACCGGATTGTAAGAGGATATTGATCAGATGAGATCACGATCGGAAATTCTCTTACTTTTTCCCCGGTGATGATTTCAGTCCTTGCATTTGATTTGAATCGGACGTCGAATATTCCCTGTGGTGGCGGGGGTGGAAGTTCTCGGAATTTAGTATGCCTCTTTTGGTTTTCCTCAGTTTCCAAATATAAAGTCCTCTTATTTCCATCATTATCAAGAATATCCAAAACAAGCGCTTTCTGCGTATCATCAATTTCCGGGATTTTAATTATGACATTCTTATTCTTTAATCCATCGGTTTGCAAAATCAATTCCCCATCAGTTGTGACCTTAATCCAGTATCCTTTATATGGTTCAAGAAATTCTGATGGTTCATATCCGGATTTGTA
>CAYGXH010000493.1:0-2468 GCA_964353675.1 uncultured Chlorobiaceae bacterium | reverse complement strand
CTGTCGAAATCCACTTTTCCCCAAGTCCTCCTATGATAATTGAATTGATCGCATCGTTTTCGAGCGGACTATTTTCATCGGTGAATACTTTCCACGGTTCATCCCGCGGTGTCGGTGTGCTCGTTACAGGATCCTCGCAACCGGCGAAAAAGAGTCCAAGCGAGATGCAAATTAAAATTACTATGTATGTTTTCATAGTACAAACACTTCAACTACCTTGACTTATTAACCATTTATCAAATTCATCGTCCGCTATTTTATCTGGATTCTCTTTGTTCCATTGCCATCTTTCAGGATTTGTTGATATGTATTCCTGTATTTTACGAAATGATTTTTGATTCCGAATGATATGATCATAATAATTGCGTTGCCAGACCGGTACCCCTGGTGTACCACGGATTTCGTTAATGTGTTTTGTTGAATGATATTTGAAAAACGCAATTATGTTTCCCAATGTGATTTTCCTATTGTAGGGGCGAGGTGACCTCGCCCCTACAACATTATCAATAATTATGATAATACCATGAACATGATTCGGCATTACGATAAATTCATCCAATAAAATACCATTATAATGGTTGGTGATTTCATCCCACATCGATTTAACAATCATACCATATTGATTCAGGTGCATCACCCCATCTATAATATCACCGAATAAATTCTTCCGATCCTTTACACAGATCGTAACAAAATAACTGCCTGGCAGTGAATAATCATAATTTCGTAATCGGATACTTTTTCTTCCAATTAACGCTCTCTTCCCAGTACATATAATATTTTTCATCTCCCTGCCTCCCAATTGTAAATATACTTTTTATTACCTCACCCCCTCACCCCACCGTGGGGGAGAGGTTAACTGGTGAGTATGTTTTTTCACCTACCGTATCACCACAAACTTCCCAGTCTGAGTACCGTATTCTGATTCGACCGTGAATACTTCATGGTATACCCTTGAGTGATCTGGTGATGGTAGCGGGATTGGATGGATGCAGAATTTTGAGGCTTAAGTTTCTCTTGAGAAAATAAGCTCGGCATGAACAAGATAAGAAGCAGTATAAATGTTACTCCTCTATGTAACATTTTATTACCTTTTTGAGTTGTAAGAATTCCCCTACGATAAAAGGTAACCATTAAATCACGCAAAATCAATTAGCATTATATTTTATTACTATCATTACAGACTTTGAAAATCTTTAAAAGAAAAGATTTAACGAAAAGTAACGCAGAGAAAACGTATAGGTACGCTAAGTGCTATAACTACTCTGCGTTTCCTCCGCGTTCTCCGCGCCCGCCTGAACGACGTAGTCGGGCAGGCCTCTGCGATTAATATTTTCTGCAGGCCAAACTTCCGATATTTTCGACTCTCGATCAGAGACAAATATCGGAAGTTGCTCATTTACCGAATTAATTCAGGGGGTATATAGAGGGTAATATTAGAAATGATCGCCGGGGTAATCGCTTTACCCCGGATTCATATTTGCAAAATCAACTCTTCTTACTCAACACCTTCACGCCATAATCATAGCCGCGGTTGAATGCCTTCAGATTCAATTCCTCGGTGCCTTTGGGGACCGAAGCGGTGACTGCTTTGCGCATGGCTTCCGGATCGACAAATTTCGTTACAGCTGTGGAAAATCCCATCATTACGATATTAACCACAAGTCGCTTGCCGAGTTCTTCCGCGATCCGTGTTGCGGGTATTGAAAAATGCCGGACGTCCTTACGGAGGTTGCGGGGTGAAACCAGCTCTTCCTCTGTTATAAGAATTCCCCCTTCGGCTAGTTCGGGTGAAAATTTCGTGTACGCTTCCTGTGACATTAAGATAAGTATCTGAGGCGAAGTTATATACGGATACGCAACCAATTCGGGCGAGATGATAACTTGTGCACTACAGGCACTTCCCCGTGCTTCCGGTCCGAATGCCTGGATCATCGTCGCGTACTTATTATCAAAAATGGAAGCGGCACGTCCAACGATGTACCCGCTGAGGATGACACCCTGTCCGCCAAAACCACCTATTTTTATCTCCGTTCGTGACATTGATAATTCCTTATCCTTTGTATAGTTGATACTTTTCACCGAATTTCTTTGAATAGTGATCATTCATTGCATCGAGGTAGGTTGGCCGTTCTTTATCAACGAACATACCAACCGTAATTTTGCCCTGAAAACTCAGTGAAACTGTCTTCGTATCGGCGTCGTTTTTAATTTCGCTGTTCTCCTTGAAATAAATCATCTGATCAAGGCCGTCGCCGAGCTTGTTGCGTCTGCTGAAGAGCGTGGGGCACGGAGCAAGGACTTCAACGAATGAAAATCCCTTTTTAAGAAGAGCTTCCTTAATAGCTTTCGTTACATGCCGCACATGGTAGGCAGTCCAGCGCGCAACGTAAACCGCTCCGCACGACTCTGCCAGATACGGTAAATTGAACGACTCTTCGAAATTACCGTGAGGTGTGGTCGATGCT
>CAYGXH010000492.1:0-2471 GCA_964353675.1 uncultured Chlorobiaceae bacterium | reverse complement strand
GGACTCTGCCTAATAATTATGATCATGTGCGAGCTCCATAGGAGCGAAATGTTTATAGAACAAGTCAAAATAAAATGTATAGCTCCATAGGAGCGACACTAATCCCTTAGTGTTTGGATGCTGACCAAAAGCATGTCAGCATGACGTGAAGCTTTTAGGCATCTGTATCCGGATATGCAAAGGTTCGTACGCGGATTTAGTTGAAAAAATTACGTATAATATTAACATGAAACCTGTTTTTTATTCTTACTGCCGCAATTTGTTGCTCTGCCTCGTCGCATACACAACGGTCGGAGTGTCGCAGGTCAGATATGAAACTTTTATCACGGCGACTCATAACGACAGCCTGGATGCTGTTTACTTTTATCCTCTCAATTCTCCCCCGCCTTCGGGCTATCCTGCTGTAATTGATGTCCACGGGTTCGGCTTAACGAAAGAAACGGAAATACCGTTCTGCTCCACGTATTCTGCAAAAGGATATGTGACACTTGCATATTCTGTGAGGGGACATGGTGCGTCTTCCGGACTGTCGACAATCATGTCTACAGACGAGCGGAGCGACCTTCCTTACGTCCTCTCATTTCTTCGCTCATTGCCGGATGTCGATACGAATGCCGTTGGTATTGTAGGGAGTTCTCAGGGAGGACTCCATGGATTGTGGGCGGCGGCTGATCAACTGCCCGTAAAAGCTATCGTCAGCGATGCCATCGTACCTGCATGGGCAACCGACGTGTTTTCAAATGGGTGTATCCGCCGCGCATTTCTAAACTTGCTTAAGACGGCGCCCGTCCGGTGGAGTCCTGTCCGTGATACTCTATGGGAGTGGGTCAGGAGAAATTTATATGATTCTCTCCTCGCCTTTTTCCCGCGTGAACGGGATGTCGATACCTCTCTGCTTCGTGCTTCGACCGCGCCTCTCATGACCTTCCTGAAGTGGCAGGATCACTACTTCAATCCGTCAGACGGGATTGCCGCGTTCAAGCAGCAAACATCGCTGAAATCACTCTACATCGGTACTCAAGGACACTGGTCGGATATATCTGCCAGTGAATTATTATTCCAGAGTGAACAATTATCCAGGTGGTTCCAGGACTTCCTGAAAGGAATCCCTAGCGGTATTCTCGATGAGCCTGAGTACACATTTAGCAGCAGCAGCCTGCCGATGGACTCGCTCGGATACTTCCGCTGGACGAGGAATAGCAGTACAGTCTGGCCTCCTGCGGGGACAGAGTTTTTCCGTTATTATCTGCACTCAGATTCTATACTTTCATTTTCGCCGCCGGCTGTTTCGACTGATTCTTTCTACCTGGATAACAAATACCTTAATCCGTCTTACACCTTTGATACTGCATTTGTGGAGGGATTTAAAGGTCCACGCTTCGATATTCTCATGCCAAGATCTGCACTTGCTTTTATCTCTCCGGTGCTTTGGGATGAAGTTCTCTGGGTGGGTGCGCCGAAAATGAGACTATTCGTCTATTCGGATTTTGAAGAATTCCCTCTCCATGCACAGATTTATGAAATCGACTCTGCAGGTAATAAATATTTCGTTAATCGAATTAACTACATGGCACGACACTGGATTCCTGGATCGAGTGATTGGATCGAGGCGGAGGGAATACCCCATGCTCACACATTCTCGCGCGGGAGTCGGATTAGAATTGAATTCACAAATATCGACAAGACCAACCGTCTCATGCTGGGGAATTTCCCGTTCGTCGTCCCGCTGTTTGAAAATACCGGTGTAAAAATTTACTCCGATCCCGGACATGCTTCGTTTATTGAACTGCCGTTCCTCGGTAATCCGACACACGTTCAATACGATGCGGATAATAAATACAACTCGCCCGTGTTGTTTACGAACTATCCGAATCCGTTCAATCCACGGACTGTAATTTCCTACCGTGTATCGTTGAAGAGTTTCGTGAGTTTGAAAATTTATAATACCATCGGACAGGAGATTGCAACACTTGCAGATGGCATTGAGGATGCCGGCATTAAACAAATACAGTGGGATGCTGCGCGGTACCCGAGCGGGATGTACTTTTCCCGCATCACGATCCGGCCGTTATCCGGGTCGTCCGCGTACCGGGATGTACGGAAAATCATCCTCCTCCGTTAAAACGGCGAAAAATCAATAGCCCCCATCTTAAGATGGGGGCTATTGATTATCTCTTCTTCAATTAATTTTTACCGCGGAGTTATTTCTTTTTCAAGCTTTTCGAAATATTTTTTTATGAGTTCTTCGTAGTCGCGTGTGTATTTCCCTTCAAGCGCTTTCAGAAGTTCCTCGCGCAGTTTATTCTTTCCTTCCTGTGACGTCATGTCGAATTCCGAAGGACCCGGACGAACAACATCTTTGCCGGGATCGGCGCGGCGACGTTTTTCATAATCACGCTCCCGCATTGATCTTGTCGATTCGAGAAGACGGGAAAAAATTCGTTCCTGCTTTTGCAAGGTATTGGGATTTA
>CAYGXH010000491.1:0-2473 GCA_964353675.1 uncultured Chlorobiaceae bacterium | reverse complement strand
TGGACGTTGATTCTGCTTGCCATTGCACCCCTTACATATTCGATCGGCGCAGGATCTCCGATTCCCGCCGCGTGGTTATAAATCAGGTATCTCTGAAATTGTTCGACTTGTTCGTCGGTTAATACAACCTCAGAAAATTCACCGATACCGGTATTTACGCCGTACATAATTTCATGCGCTTTGATTTTTTCCTCGAGCATCGCTCGACAAGCTTTAATCCGGTCAAGTGCATCAGGGCTCAGCTCCACAGCTTCACCATGCCGTGCAATGCGTACCAGTTTCTCGACGGTAAGATCAGATCCGCTTAATTGAATTGCCATGGGGATTCCTTTAAAAAATGGGGATAATAATTAAATTCTGCGTTTTAATAGCAGAATGAAAAAATAATTTACACAATATAGCAAATTACCTGAATTTTTACATATTTTTTAAAAAAATTTTCACCTTTATGGGAACGAAATCTCCAATTATTACGGTTATTCTTGTAGTGAATTTTCGGTATACTTATTCAGATTTGTAATGAAGCTGGGCATACCCACAAATTAAAAAAGCTAAAAAAGAATTTTTAACAAGGACAGATGTCATATTAATCAGTAATTCTATCAATATGTGCTAGAATTGACATCTTCCAAAAATCAGAACATCGGTCAATCTGATGCATAGCATGCAAAAATAATTATGATTTTTTAAAGAAATTATGTAACTTATAACAACCAATAACCACAATCAACAACAGAAGGTACAACATGAAAATCCATACAATAGTCATGTTATTAGTGGCTTTCATCTATGCTGGCAGTATCGCTATTGCACAGACAAAAGATGTCGCTAAATCCGATAAGAAGGAAAGCTGCTGCCCAACACAGTCAAAAATGTCGATGGACAAATCCAAAGATTGCTGTAAAGATGCAAAAAGTATGGCAAGCAAAACAAATTGCATGAGCAAGGATGGTAAAAAATCAACTGCATGTAGTGACGCGATGAAAACCGACTGCATGAGCAAGGATGGTAAAAAATCAACTGCATGCAATGACGCGAAGAAAACCAATTGCTGTCCCGAGGATGGTAAAAAATCAACTGCATGCTGTGACGCGAAGAAAACCGACTGCTGTCCCGAGGATGGAAAGAAATTAGAATCAGAGGGTGCAGCGAAAGATAAGGATAAGAAATAATAGTTTACGCTAATCAAAGCCGTCCTTGAATATGACGGCTTTTTTTCTTTTATGCATATGAGATACATAATATTCCTGATATTAGCTTTCAGTCTCCTTTTTATTATAGGATGCAAGAAGGAGGAAAATATCCGAAGCACGACGATCAGCGTAAAATCAATGGGATGCGACAATTGTGCTTATCTTGTAAGGAAGGCAATATTTACTCTCAACGGGGTCAAGGACGTCGAAGCTGATCTGGAAAAGAAAATCGTCAACGTGAAGTATTTGCCCGAGTATACAAATCTTGAAAGTATTGAGATTGCTATCACGCGCGCAGGCTACGATGCGAATGATCGCCCGAGGGATTCTATGGCAGTCAAGGAACTCCCCGAATGTTGTCAGAATCATAACTAAACGCCCCGATCATAATCCTTCAAAGAATTTCACAATGGATCCACAGATGTGTCTGTAGTTAGATATGTCCATTTGAGACACTCCGGTGAAGATCAATACCCCAAAACGTAATCCGGATTGGTAATCGCCATAGAAATGCAGGCATTATTCCCTTTCTTACAGTTGATAAATTTTGAATGATCTATACCCACGCAAAAAACCGGAAATATTATATAAAGCCAATTCTTATTCAAATTATCGCAATATTATTCCTATGACCGCTGGAAAGACCGAAAAATCCCAGAATACCATTACCACGGCTACCCTCTCGATCAGCGGTATGAGTTGTGCCGGGTGTGTCAACCGCATCGAGACAGATTTAAAGGCAAAAGCCGGTATCAAAAACGCAGCGGTAAATCTGGTAACCGCTTCTGCAAAAATTACATACAACGACAAAGAAATCAATATAGATGATATTAAAAAATCAATTGAAAAACTTGGCTATAACGTCATATCTGAAGATTATTTAACTTCGGACACTGAAAGCGGTATCAGGGGAAGTACGGAACTGAAAAAATTGAGAAGCGACTTCCAAATTTCTGCCCTTCTCACCATCCCCATCACCATCGTCAATATGGTGTTTTCTCATCAGCATCATTGGTTAAATTACCCTCTTTTTGTAGCGACCGGTATAGTTCTTTTTTTCGGCGGGAGACACTTTTTTAAGGGTATTTTTGCAAAGATCCGAACATTGACTGCCGATATGAATGTTCTCGTTGCTCTGGGTACTACCTTTTCTTTTCTCATAAGTACTTTCGCGACTTTTTTCCCGTCAGTTTTTGATTCTATCGGTGAAAGACCTTTAACGTATTACGATACAACTGCAGTCATAATTACATTAGTTTTAATGGGAAGATTACTTGAAT
>CAYGXH010000490.1:0-2479 GCA_964353675.1 uncultured Chlorobiaceae bacterium | reverse complement strand
CAACCAATGTTCCAAATACCCAAGTCAAACCAATTGGTATCATAGCAATCGGGAGAAATCGGATAGCATTTATCGCAGGTAAAAATTCTTCACCGTAGAGCAGCTGGGTAAATTCCCCGCTCAACAGAATAAAAAGCAAACATATGCTCAGGGAAACGACAGTAATAATCCTTGTAGAATTCAGTGCAAGCGTACCGATATATGATTTTTCGGCGTTTCTTCTTGCAAACACAGGGTAGAGCGGTGCAATCACCATCGACGGAAAAAGAACAAACGCTTCCACTAATCTATATCCAGCATTGTAATATCCAATAATTTCTTCATTTCCGATCAATAATTTAATCATTACTGTCGCTGACCGAAAATAGACAACCATTAAGAAACTCATCAGTGCATATGGTAGGGCAGGGAGAATTACTTCGTTCCATAGATACTTCCATGTAATCCGCCACTGAGGCAATCCGATTTTTTTCAACAGGATAAACAGTGTCACAACACACGTAATCAGATATCCGATGGAAAATGCTGCCATAAAAATCACAGCGCTTTTTTCCAACAATAACGCAAGCAGACACAGACTTACCACAGCAATCTTTTCTATTAATATCGAAATTGCTTCGTACTTTAAAACTTCAAATGCCCTGAAAATATATCTCGCATGTGTGGTGAGTGAATATGCTACGATGTATAAACCCCCATATATGAGGATAATACTTGGCAATGTTGATGATAGCAGAACCATCGAGAGTATAATGACAACACAAACTGTTCCTAATCCGGTGCCTGCTTTAATGAATATTGTGTTAGGAAATAAATGTTGAAATTCTTTGCGTCCAGTTGAAAGCTCTCTCACTGTGAAGATATCAATTCCACCTTCTAGGAAGGAGTAAACAAGAGAAACATATGAGAGAGCCAATATATATACGCCAAATTCACTAGGACCGAGCACCCTGGCAGAATAGAAGAGGAAAAAGAGCCAGACAGGTTTGACAGCGAGGTTTGCCCCGGCAAGCCATCTGAAGTTTCTCATAATACTTTGCCGTTCTTTCACAAAGCCTCCTGTTGCTTTAAACCGGCGGCTATTCCCCAAACGATCGTCAGAACGAGAACGGATGCCCGATCATAAAACTGTGGCGAAGAAAAACTGAGTAAGAGCATAACGAGAGGAATGACTGATAAACCGCATATTAACGATTTTATGTGATTGTTTGTCATCGTTACAATACGGCGAAAAACAGCATATGTTCTGCTTATGTAAAATAAAAAATACAGTGCGGAACCTAGTATTCCAACCTTGAATAATAAAAAGAAATATCCATTGTGAATATACCACGTGACAGCATGGTGTTGTGAAATCAGATCATAATAGGAGTATAAAGAACCAAATCCATAACCAATTATCGGACTTTGAAAAAACAAATTCACGACAGTCCTCGATTCTATTAAACGGGATTGGAAAGAGATATCACCGTATCCAATGGATGTGAGCCGTAGTAATATTCCTTCACTGATCGCATTAAAAAGATTCGGGAATACTAAAAGTATGACCGCTATTATTGAACATAATATCATAGAACCCCATAACACTATCCGCCTTTTTACCTTCCAATCGCTTAACAGAAGGATCAACCCTATCCCGGCAGCTGTTGCCACCCAATATCCACGAGAGAAGGTGAACGCCAATGATACGATATTAATGACAATAATCGCAAAGAGTAACCACCGAGGTTTCCCCCCGGCTGCAAGCAAGGAAATACCGATAATAACACTACTCATGTAAAGAGGCTCTTCCATTACCTGTCTCTTCCCCCAGATTTCAAAAAGGTATTGCGCAAAACCCAAGGCTGTGTAGTAACGAACAATACTCATCAAAGCAATTAAACTGGCTATAACAAGTACTATCCACAATATCGTACGAAGACGACGGACATCCACAATGTAGTCTCTTAGTGGGAAGTATAACAAATACGGAAAGAAGAGCATCCACTCCCGGATTCCTTTAAATATATCGCTCTCATAAATATTACCAATTATTATACTGATGAAACCGAAAAGCAGGAACAGGAAGATGAAAAGCTCGCTCTTACCTTTAATAATCTGGTCATTCCTCAACCACTTAATGAGGAACCAGGCCATCAATCCCGGGTAGAATATTGCAGAAAAGATGAGCTCATAGGCACTAATTCCTTCGCTCCGTTCTATGAAAAGAAGAAGATGGCCTCCGACCGCAGCAAGCAACCATCTGTCAAGAGATTTCATTTCATTAATTCCGGCAGATAGTGCTCATATTCTCATGGTTTGAGTTGCGAGTAAACGGGACAAAGCCGAAGCACCTACAGGTTAACGCAGTCGGATCTTCGGTTTTAAAGATGCATGCAATCTCTGAGCAATCCTTTTGCAGGATATTTGGAATTTCCCAGATTCATCTTCAGAATAGAGTACACTTTTCTCCACAACGAGCACAATTATCGTTGATAGA
>CAYGXH010000489.1:0-2482 GCA_964353675.1 uncultured Chlorobiaceae bacterium | reverse complement strand
TTTAGTGCGGTGATATGGAAGAAATCACGATTATACTTATTGCAGTCGGTCTTTCTATGGATGCCGTCGCGGTTGCCGTAAGTTTCGGCATAACACGAAAGTCGATAAATTTTTCCGACGCAACCAGGGTAGCATTCTGGTTCGGCGGTTTTCAGGCTCTCATGCCGCTTTTGGGATGGCTTGTCGGTTTCACTTTAAAAGAACTTATAACTAGCGTCGACCACTGGATCGCATTTTTCCTTCTCGCTATCATAGGTGCGAGGATGATATATGAATCATTTTTTGGGAAGGAAAAAGATATTCCCGTTAATTCTCTTAATATCGGCACTCTCTTACTTTTATCGATTGCAACAAGTATAGACGCCCTTGTAGTCGGGATAAGTTTGGCTCTCATAAATGTTCCGATAGTTACACCCATAATTATTATCGGTTTTGTAACGTTTGTATTATCACACATTGGAGTATTAATAGGAAAAAAAGTGGGTCGCTTTTTTGCCCGGAAAGTAGGCATTGTCGGCGGATTAATTCTGATAGCTATCGGTACTAAGATTCTCCTCGAACATCTTGGTATCATTTCCTGAAATTCTTACGGCAGGTGTGAAACTCTACTCGTTTCATGCGTGTTATATAGGGTACGAAAGCGTAAAGCAGAGAGCGTAGAGCAGAGAGCAATGATCTGTGAGCGATGAGGTGTGAGCTTAGAGCATTGAGCGGGGCGCGCAGCTCTAGAAACTAAGTGCTAACAACTCTATGCTCTCCGCTCTAAGCTTATTAACAATTGACAAATGACCTATGACATATTTTACACAAAGTACCAAGTACAAAGTACTAATTTTTTTATTCATCCTATTTTCTCCTTTGCTTCAATCTCACTCTCAGTTAAAGACAAATAATACAATGAATCAAAATCTTGATACTGCAACATTCGGCTCAGGGTGTTTCTGGTGCGTTGAATCTATTTTCCAAAATGTTGTCGGAGTTATATCCGTTAAATCCGGTTACACAGGCGGTCATAAAGAAAATCCGACGTATGAGGAGGTCTGTATGGGCGAAACCGGACATGCCGAAGTGTGCCAGATAGTGTACGATAAAAATAAAGTGACTTATCCCGAATTGCTCGAGATATTCTGGTCGACCCACGACCCGACAACCCTCAACCGACAAGGAAGCGATGCGGGCACACAATACCGATCCGTAATATTTTATCATACAGAGGAGCAGAGAAAATTTGCAGAAGAATACAAGAAAAAGTTAGATGCTGCCGGTATTTATGACGGTCCGATTGTAACGGAAATTTCTACGTCAGGCAAATTCTATCCTGCGGAACAGTATCACCAGAATTACTACAATCTCAACAAGGAGAAACCTTACTGCACATTTGTCATACGTCCGAAACTCGAGAAATTTCATAAACTGTTTCCTTCCAAGGTGAAACAATAGGAGACCTTGGAGCATAGAGCGTAGATAATGATTTACAACACTCTCCGATTCATAAAACATCAATCGCAAAGGCCTGCCCGCCTACGGCGTTCAGGCGGGCGCGGAGGTCGCAGAGAAACGCAGAGGCCCTACAAGGTCCAAATGATGAATGACGATTGACTAATGACATTTTTTTTCACAAAGTACCAAGTACAAAGAACAAAGTATTAGGTACTAATAACTACTGACCAATGACAATTCACATTTTTTCTAACGTCCCTTCTTGATTTTTGAATCTCAATTTTATATTTTATTATCCCATTTTAATTCAAACGGAGGATGCTCGGTCCTCCCCAAAAACCACAGCAAATATAAAGGAAAAAGCAATGGCACTTACGATAGGTTCAAAAGCCCCCGATTTCACGCTTGTCGATACCGACAGAGTTGAAAGATCACTGAAACAGTTACTCGGTAAGAATACAGTACTTGCATTCTTTCCAGGTGCATTCACCGCTCCCTGCACGAAAGAATTATGCACATTCCGGGATGCGATGGCAAATTTTAACTCGATTAATGCTCAGATGATAGGAATAAGCGTTGACGGACCATTTGCTAACAAGGCATTCGCAGACGCCAACAAACTGAATTTCCCGCTTCTCAGCGATTACACAAATGAGGTAAGTAAGAAGTACGGCGGTGTTTACACTGATTTTGTGGGCATGAAGGGATACACGGCTTCGAAGAGGGCTGTATATGTTCTTGATAAGAACGGCACGGTGAAGTACGCATGGATTTCGGAAAATCCCGGCGCCGAACCGCCCTATGAAGAAATTCATAAAGCGTTGGCGGCAATCTGAACTTTTACAACACCCGGGAAGTTTTCGCTATTGAAAATAACGAATCCGGGATTCGCAGGAAAGGTGTTGATATGGCTGAATTAAAGGCAGGCGACAAAGCGCCCCTGTTTACATTAGTGTCGGGTGACGGAAAAAATTTATCCCTGAAAGATTTTCGCGGGAAAAAGGTTGTGCTATATTTTTTGCTAAAGGTAAAGGAAATGGTA
>CAYGXH010000488.1:0-2484 GCA_964353675.1 uncultured Chlorobiaceae bacterium | reverse complement strand
CAACTAAGTTCCTTCTCGAAGAAACTGGTGCGAAAATCGGGTATACACAATCAGGAGTTTTATAAGGATATATGGGATAAAATTCTTAATGGAAAGCCGTTTCGGGGAACGGTTATCAATAAGAAAAAAAGTGGTGATCTTTATTGGTGCGAACAGACTATCACACCCATGAAAGATCATAGCGGAGCTATCACCAATTTTGTATCAGTAATTAAAGATATCACTGAAACCCGGGAGAAGAGGGAACAGGATTTACGGCTAAACATAGCGCGTGAAATTCAGGAGCGGTTGTTACAGAAAAATATCGAGGTGCCTGGACTTGACATCGCGGGTGCAACCTATCCCGCAGTTGAAACGACAGGGGATTATTACGATGTGTTTCCCCTGCCGGATGGCTCGATAGGTATGGTGGTCGCCGATGTCTCGGGTCATGGAATAGGAGCGGCTTTGATTATGACGCAGACACGGGCATATGTGCGGGCGTTCGCCCGGACGGAATCCGATCCGGGAATCATTCTGAATTTACTCAATCAAGAACTTGTCTCGGACCTTGATGATCATCATTTCGTAACTCTCATATTAGCCCGACTCGATATCCGCAAGAACCTTCTAGATTATGCAAGCGCCGGCCATGTTCCTGCTTATGTACTGAACAGATCCGGCGAGGTTTCATCTGTCCTGATGAGTAATGGAATTCCTCTTGGTACAAAATGCGATTGGAATTTTAAGAAAACCCAATCGATACAGTTAACGCCTGAAGATCTTTTAGTTTTCTTTTCCGACGGTATTCTTGAAATATTCCCGCAGGGCGATTGCGACGAGGATCTTATGCGTGCTCTCGATGTCGTCAAGCGTCACAGGCATGCACCTTCCCGTCAGATTCTTGACTGCCTCTATCAGGATATTAAAACTCATCTGGATCATCAACCTCAGCAGGATGATATGACGTCGCTGATTTGTAAGATCAACGGTGTCCATTCAATGTAAGTCGGAATGGCATTCCGACTTACATACCGCAGTTCCCTAGGGTGTCATGGTTCACACCATGACAGAACATTGCTACCATCATAGAATGGTCCATGACGGCCTGGTTAACAACTCGTTCCCAAGCTCCCGCTTGAGAACGTGCTAACTTCAACCTCCGATATTAGTCTTTGTAATTGGCTAAGACTCTATTAGGTTTCCAAAGTGACTTTGGGAACTAGATTTAAGATATTCGAAATGAATGCGATAACTGCCTTATAGGGAGCCGTAATCTCACCTGTCTGTAATTTTTCTTGACTAACTCATAAGTACTTCGTACTTTCATGCATACATGTCTCATCCATTCAAGGTCAATTGTCATTTCGTGGGGAAAACGTAATAATTTTAAACGTTCCCAGAGCGATAACTATACTCTATACGGGGGTAAAATGAAAGTATTAAAACTATATACATGCACCCTTATGGTGTTACTCTTTACTTTGATAATACTGGAGACAGCAGGTTTTGCGCAGGATAATTTTCAGAGTAAGGGAGGAGGAAGGATCTATACTGGACCAGCTCTACAAGAGATCAGCTTTCCGATCGGAGGAATCGGAACGGGTTCGGTTTCACTCGGCGGACGCGGTCAACTGCGTGACTGGGAAATCTTCAATAAGCCCGATAAAGGGAGTCAGCTTGATTTTACTTTTTTTGCAATATGGGCACAAGCAGGCAGCAAACCGGGTGTCGCACGTATCCTCGAACGAAAATCGATTCCACCCTACCGCGGCGGTGGACACGGTGTATCCCAGCGTGCATTGTCGGGGTTGCCGCGTCTCGAAGAGGCTGAGTTTACGGGCGGTTATCCGTTTGCGAAAATAAAATTCCGGGATTCATCATTACCTGTCGTTGTTGAGCTTGATGCGTGGAATCCATTTATACCCCTCAATGTCGCTGAGAGTGCGCTTCCGGTTGCGATTTTTAAGTGGACGATCAAAAATCCTACGTCAGATCCCGTCTCTGTTTCACTCGCCGTGAGTATGTTCAATCCGATAGGGGATCGGTATGTCAATGTGAAAGGCGATAAACCGGGTCTTGGGATGAATATAAATGAATATCTTGATGCAGGAAATTTTAGAGGCTTGCATTTCTCCTCACAAAAAGTAAAGAAGGTCGATCCAAACTATGGTACGATGGCTGTCGCAACATCCTGGAAAGAACTCGATGTACAAACACGCTGGTATCGAGGAGGATGGTGGGACCAGTGTCATGTTTTCTGGGATGACTTTTCACAGGATGGAAAAATCAAAGAACTGAAGGATACACTTGCATCAGACGACGGTAGTTCAGACGTCGGATGTATGGTCCTTCATGCTACGATTCCCCCGAACGGAACAATATCATTCCCTGTTTTCATAACGTGGTATTTCCCAAACCGGGAAAATTACTGGAACAGTGAGCCATCGGTTCGCGGACAGATAATGCGTAATTATGTGGCGAAGAAATTTACCAGCGCCTGGG
>CAYGXH010000487.1:0-2486 GCA_964353675.1 uncultured Chlorobiaceae bacterium | reverse complement strand
CTGGTCGGATTACAGAGCAGGATCGGGAACCACCGATATTTACGTGCAGAGAATCCTTAGTAACGGACAAGCAGCCTGGACGATAAATGGAGTACCGGTTTGTTTGATGGGTAATTTACAGTTCAACGCCCAGATTATTTCTGATAATACGGGAGGTGCGATTATCACGTGGCAGGATCGCAGGAATACGACATATGACAATATCTATGTACAACGTCTAGATTCTTACGGAAATATAAAGTGGAAGGAGAATGGGATTGCCATCGCGCCAGTAGCAGGTGTGCAATATTATCCGCAAATTGTTACCGACTGGAACAGCGGCGCTGTTATTGTCTGGCAGGATAATCGGACAGGGAGTGATTACGATATATATATCCAACGGATAGAAAAAGACGGCGTTCCGCTTTGGGGTTCAATCGGTCTTCCTGTTTGTGCTTCTCTCGGTCAGCAATACAATCCTCAGATTATAGTCCACGGTAATCAGTTTGTTGTATCATGGCAGGATCGGAGGGAATTCCAGTACGATATTTACGCGCAGCGTTTCAACCTGAATGGAGAACCGCAGTGGAATCCCGACGGTAATATCGTAGCAACTCTCCCTATGGATCAATTCATGCCGCAGATGACGGAAGACAGCATGGACGGCGCCATAGTTACCTGGGCAGATTATCACCTGAATAGCGGAACAACAGATATATTCAGTCATCACATCGGAGCGAATGGTTTACCGGCAGGGGGTTGTTTCCGCACATTCACACAGGACAGCCTGAGTGTAAAATCACGGCGATTTAAAATTTCTAACCGTAGAATTATTGGAATGCCGAATGCAGGAAATGTCAGAGATTCCATATTCAAACGCGGCTACTTCCCATACGGTCTCATCGTTGGTATCGAAAAGTTAGATAATCCCAGAAGTTATGGATGGGAAAACTTTACACGAAAATATTACGTCCGCAGAGCTCTGCCTCAAACCGGCCCGCCGAGGCCATTTGATTATCTTCTGCAGAGAAAGTTTGTAGGGGTCCTGAAGAATCCGAGTCGTAATCGGTACGATAATAAACTTGCGGGCGAAATGATCGCGTTGAAACTCAACATCGCCGCAAGCGACCTCGGAATTACGAGTCCGCACCTCGGTGATCTCATCTTTAACGACACGACGCAGGTAGCTAATCCTCTCAATAAAAAGAAACTGCGGAATCTCGCTCTGTCTGTCGACAGCATGCTTACATTATGGTCGCGCTATCAGCACATTGACTACGGTCTGATCTATAACTCGGTGCATAGGATAAATCAAGCTTTCGACGGATCCCCTGATACCCTATCCACATCTCCGCTTCGGTTTACAGCAACGAAAGCGCTGTTTTCAGTACCGTTCCTCCAGCCATGCTCGGATCAGCCCTTTGTTCTGCCTCAGTACTATACCGAAATAGTGGATGATGAGAATACGATGCAATACGAATTACTGCAGAATTATCCGAATCCGTTCAATCCCTGGACGACAATCGAATTTGTCTTACCCGAACCTTCTACAATTTCCCTGAAGGTCTACAACATACTCGGTCAGGAAATTGCCCGCCTCTTCGACCATGAATACACCGATGAAATCCACCATGTGATCGACTTCGATGCGTCTGCATTACCTTCCGGAGTCTACTTCTATCATCTGATTGCCGAACCTGTCGAGGGTGGAGTAATGACATCGGTTGTGAAGAAAATGATGGTCGTAAAGTAAACGCTAAATCACGCCGAAAAAAGCTTACAATAGATTCAATTCATTCTCTTTTCCAATTTATTTAGTTTTCCGAATACATAAATTCTAACTCCTGTTAGACAAGGATTATTTCCGGTGTACGTGCATATTGGATTTCTAATCCCTTTTTTTTATGTTAGGAGGAAGAAAATATGAAGATTCTAACTGAATACATCTGGTTTTCAACCAAGAAAAAGCGTGAATACGTAAACATCACTCGGGATATCGAAAAGATCGTGCAGAAAAGCGGTATCACTGATGGCATGGTTCTCGTTTCCGCAATGCATATTACGGCAGGTATGTACATCAACGATGCCGAATCAGGATTAATACAGGATATCGATGAATGGCTCGAGAAACTTGCTCCTTTCAATCCTGATTACCGTCACCATCATACGGGTGAAACCAACGGCGACGCCCATCTCAAGAGTCTTCTGATCCATCATGAAGTCATCGTACCAGTTACAAACGGGAAGCTCGATTTCGGTCCCTGGCAGCAGATATACTATGCAGAATTTGACGGGCAGCGCCGGAAAAGGGTGATCGTGAAGGTGATGGGGGAATGAAAATCGTCAGGATGGCGAATTACATTCTTACATCTGCATACCATCCTTCTGTCGGTCATTTTCTAATTTCAAGAGTTATTGCGGAATGTCGGCAACTAAATGTGCGGTATCAGTAATTTGATGATCCGCTGACATGACGCATAAAATCGAATATTTCTTTTTTATCCTCT
>CAYGXH010000486.1:0-2494 GCA_964353675.1 uncultured Chlorobiaceae bacterium | reverse complement strand
TGCAGGAGCGACCGCGGTGCTTGTTGCATTTGCAGCGAATGCCATCCTTTCCATTAACATCTTTAGTTTTCCCATGATCCTTGTGCCGATCACCGCTTGCCTATTCCTACTTTCTTGGTGGTTACGGAGGCCGAGGACGCCGGTTGAATCATCTTCTGTGGAAGAAAACAGCAAGGAACTAATAGAAATGAATAGGAAATAATTTTTAACGCTGCAGGTTCATATCGGGGTATGAAAAAAAAGAGGTCAATCCAATTCAGAATCGACCTCCGGAGTAGCGGGGGGACACCACACAACGTACGGAAAGATTGATTTCTTTGAAAATCAATCTAGATTCGACACTTCTACAACATTGTTGATACAGACGATTCCTACCCTTGTCACGACGATATACCCAAGTTCCAATGAATTCGATGTTCATTCGATGAACTCCGAATTAAGTAGTAATAATTTTAATTAAAGTGGAGCTTGACTTTTTACATAAAAGCGGGGGTATGCCACACAACGTACGGAAAGATCCGTTTTCTTGAAAACCAATCTATAATCGATAGTCCACCCAAACTATTAATACAGACAATTCCAACCATTGTCAGGATGATATACCCCAATTCCATTGAATTCAATATTCATTCACCGAACTTCAAATCCAGCGGATTCACAGAAATATCACTATCGAAAATCGCGCTAATTACGGAGATTGCCATTTGTCAGTCATACTGCATGAAGTAGGCGTATAAACTAATTTTATCGTTAATTAGAAAGTGAGAGTATTAATTAGCCTATATGGATATCAAAGGGGGTATGTTGACATTACTCTAAAATCTTAATAAATTTAATCGTACACTTGGAGGATGTATTAAAGTTGAGGCATTTATTAATTCTTACCGGTCTATTGCTCATATTAACGAATGCGTCCGGGCAATGGTCTACTAGTCCATTAAATGGTTGCCGCGAAAAAATATAAAATAATTATTATTACATATAAAGGTGTCACCCATTGACAGAGGAACGTGTAATGATAAGCGGAGATAAAACAACCCACGTGCATTCCGTTAATAACGGGGTTAGGGAGTTTTTTGAGTCTAATGCAACGAGTATTTTTATTGCCTTTCTGATAATTTTAATTGTTCCTGAATGTAAAAAAGTCGGACCGACAGAGATTGATGATCATGATAAATCATTAAGTTACTATTTGTATGTTGGCAACTGGAAAGATGAAATATTTATTGTTGATACTGACAGTAATGTTGTAGTTGATACCATTCGTGGTTTTGTGAGGAACATTTGCGAAGTAGTAGTAACGCATAGTGGTAAAAAAATGTATGTAACAACCGAAGATGACTCCAAATCAGCAGTTTATGTGGTCGACCTTAGAAGCCGAAATGTTCTACAAATCCTTGATAAGGTTGCCGATGTTTACTTAGCGCCAAACGGATCGGTGTTTATAATCACCTCAAATCGGTATTATGGTGTTAGTCAAATTGGTGCCATCGATACGTTGTATGATGGAGTTAATTTTTTCGACACATTGAATATTCGTGATAGAATAGGCGGACACGACTATCAAAACGTTGTATTTGATGTGAATCGAAATTTGCTGTACGGTATCAACCGTGATAATAAATTATTTGCGTACGATTATGTTTAAAATAAAGTTATTCGAGTCTATCAAAACGTGGATGGATTTTACTTTTTACAGATGATGATCTCTAGTAATGGAAAGTATCTTTATGTTGCCGGAGGTCCTGTTTTTGATCTTGAGCGAGATTCCGTGGTTGCCGGTGTAGGTGGAAATTATTTGGGATCGTTGGCGCTCAGTCCTGATGGGGCGTATCTTTATATCACTGATCCTGGAAAATATTTATTCCCAGAACCAGTGCCTTCAGGAAAACTTTATATTTATAAAATCGATACGTACAGCTATATCGGACAAATAGATGTTAACGATACAAGCGCTCAATATCAAGAAAGTAATGCAACAGATCACGTTATGTTAATGCCCGATGGAAAAACCGCATATGTAACAAATTGGATTTCTTTAGTTTTTGTTATGGATCTACAAAATCGAGAAGTGAAAAAAGCCATCAAGTTCGATCAGGTACAAGTGGTATCAATAGCAATAGGCTTAAAAATATGATGATAGTTTAATGAACAGTTGTTTTGGAATATCATTTAAACCTAGAGACTGATTCAATAAATAACATTTTTTCATATCGGAGTATGAAAAAAAGTGGCCGATCCAATTAAGAATCGACCTCTGAAGTAGCGGGGGTTGGGTCTTGTAATGACCTTCATAATCAGAACCGATCAAATCAAACGAAAATCGGTGTTATCAATAATTCAATCCCAACTTTCTATGAATCGGAAGATGGGGTGATCTTTGAATTGGAATTGAGATAGAGATCGTTTTGCACGTCAAATCACTTGAGGTTCTTTTAAGGTGAAAGTAAATCGTACCAACAATATTTCAATGATTTTAGGCCCGGGAATATAG
>CAYGXH010000485.1:0-2496 GCA_964353675.1 uncultured Chlorobiaceae bacterium | reverse complement strand
GGTCGTTGGCTACCGACAAGAGGTTCCATCCTGCCTGTGCAAATACCGACGCTCCCGGGTAGAACTTGATGCAGAAGTCAGGCCTTGGTTTGGTTTCGTAAGGTTGGGCAAAGTAGTTCACAAAAATCCAGCCCGGTTCAGCACCGCTGAGGGCGCTTGAATCAGCCTGTAAACCAACCAGCGCTGAAGAGTCCTGTCCGTGTGTACCGACGGTCACATACTGATATTCAATCGTCCCGTCACATCTGTTAAGTACTATACGGAATATCGTAGCATCGCTCTCGCCCTGGCCAATGTCGTTATTAAAATAGCCGATTGAATCCCATTCAACGATGAACTTGCACGGATCATCTGCATTACCGTAGTAGATATGTCCGTACGTATTCGGTGCAACACCCGTATCGGCAATGATCATATCCCCCCAGAAGGCTGATATGAAATTGGGTGGCATCCAGCTTGGATGCAAAGTATCGCTTCGTCCGTGATGCTGGGGATAAGGGAATATCCAACCAGCGTTCCACTGGCCATTGGAGTTTACGTCAATGGTATCTGTAGCGCTCTTCGACAGCGCGATCGCTCCGTTGACGCTTACCCATGCATAACGTGCAACGTCGCCGAATATCGGCATATCACCGCCAACATCGAATGGTCCAGCTGTACCGTCATCGCGTAGTGCTTGAATACCTCTAGGATTAGCGAAAAATGCACCGTAGGGTATTTCAGTTGTCGATCCTAAACCCTTGAGTGTATACATCGTACCGCAGGTGCCCGTATCGACACGATAATACTGTTGCTTGAGACTGTATATCCTGAAATACTGTGTGACACCCAACTGCGTCATGCCCTTGTTGTCTGTAGCGACAACACGATAACTTACAATAGTGTTTGCGGGTTGTCCGTCGATCTCTGCTTCCCAGAGGTCGCCGCCTATCGGAGTCATTGTGATCGGTGTTTGGTCGTCATAGGTAATCCCGCGATCTTTGATGACACCTTTCGACCACCGAATTTCAGCTGATGCGACAGCTGCATTCTCCTGATCGCTGGGATCGCAGTCGAAGATCTCGTACTGAATAACATATGGTCCTGCAGTATTAAATGTTATTCCCGGATCTCCGCCATCAATTGAACTGATTATAGGAGGGACGTTTGTCGTGACTGTCATCACATACCAGATATTCAACAAGGAAGTTAACATAACACTGTCTAAATCTCTACCGCTACCAGCAGCTGGTCCACGTGCAACCCAACCTCGTTTTACATCAAATCTATTCATACCTGCACAGTTTGAAGGACCTGAATCGTGTTCGTAGAATTTCCAAACCCTCGAGGGCCAATACTCATCATTAGTTGTGTACATTATTGGTGAAGAATCCCATTCTTTAAATCCCGTTGATCTTGAGCCGTAACCTTCGGAATACGCTCCAGAGTTGATTCTAAAGGAAACGAAAAAATTATCTCCGACTTTTACACTGCAAAGTTCACCTGCATCCATCATTGCGACTGCATTGATACCTTCTCGTTGTATCCTCCCATATCCGAGGGCACCCCACTTCGCATAACCGAACGGTGGTCTGGATGGTGGAACTGGCGCAAGTGTATCCCAAACTCCACCATTAGGATTTATCGTCGAGAACCATGTCGTATCAGTCGCATCATCCGGGAATGCAGCAACACCCCGATCGAGATCTAAGCTGTTGATCCAGTAGCCCCAGCTCTGACACGGCGGGGCATTCCAATGAATTCCACGACCAGGTCCAAAGTTAGGACCGATATTTGATTCATGTATGCGTAGAAATACAAGAGAATCTTTCGCATAATTATCGCCTTGGGCATACCAAAATATAGTATCGATCGTTCCGCTTGCTTTCGCGTCAAACCATGTACCGATTACATCTTTTTGGTATCCCATAAAAGTCCAGTTGATATTATAAACAAATTGGTCAGGATGGTAACCGAATCTGAACGTGGATGGACAATCTCCCGAAGTAGAAGAAACATTCTTATTACTACGTTCGGCGATAATATTTTGGACATTATCGTTTTTTGTTATCGGTATAAGTTCCTGATTTGGTGAAACAAGATACTTCTGCTGAGCAATTAGAAAAGTGCTCAACATCAGTAACGCGAGAAAAATGGCTAAGAATCGCATATGAGATTCTCCTTGCATGGTTTGTATTATTGTTAGTTATGTGAGTGTGAATAAATATTTATTTTTTAGTTTTCGTATTTTTAATGCTAATGCACTCCTCCATTACGATGGGGGTGCTCAAGCATAATACTCTTTCTTCATCAGCATGACTCCTTCGAGTCTCAGGTGTGCGTAAGCATCCTGAGACTTGTCGAAGGATCATCCACCTTTACTTCATGAGCATTACCTTTTGAGTAGCTTTGAAATCGTCCGATGACATCCGGATAAAGTATATACCGGTAGGTACCGATGAACCCTGTCCGTCTGTCCCGTCCCATTCCATCTCGTATGACCCGGGCGATGTCTCT
>CAYGXH010000484.1:0-2506 GCA_964353675.1 uncultured Chlorobiaceae bacterium | reverse complement strand
ATAATGATACCGGTGTAACGACCGAACTCTGCGCATTGGTGAACCGATAGGTTGGCGGATGTCTGGAGGTTGAACGAATAATACAGGGTCGTTATTATCTTGTTGTCTCTTCACCGGGTACGGACCGGCCTTTGATATTAATGCGTCAATACAGAAAACACATCGGTCGGTGTTTATCTGTGAAATTTGGAAGCGGTGAGAGTCCTCGCACAATTGAAGGAACGCTGATGGATGTAACAGAGGATTCAATCACCATTGAAGAAAAAAACGGCGCCAGGTGTGTGATTCCATTTGACAGTATTACAGAAGCAAAAGTACATACGGCGCTATGAATAATATAATGTTTATACAGGTTGAGAGGAAGTAATGAATTACGAAATTGTTGAATCGTTTTCCCAGATGGTTCGGGAAAAGAGAATCGATAAGGATATGCTGGCGAGTATCATCGAAGATGTATTCGCCATGATGGTCAGGAAAAAATACGGACAGGAAGCCCGTTTTGATGTAGTCGTGAACATGGACAAGGGAGATATCGAAATATACCTTGAGAAGGAAATTGTAGAAACTATCGCCGATCCTAATCTCCAGATTGACCTTGAAACTGTACGAAAGAAAACAGATGAAAAGCTGGATATCGGCGACGATTTTGTGGAAGTCGTCGATCTGAAAAGTTTTGGTCGAAGGCTCATAGTAAGCGCGAAACAAAACCTTAACCAGAAAATTAAAGAGGTTGAAAAAGAAGTAATTTACGGAGAATACAGTAACTCGGTTGGAGAAATCATCGTCGGAGAAATTTATCAGGTAAGAAAAGGTGATATTCTTGTAAACCATAACCGAAACGAATTGATCCTGCCGAAGAGCGAGCAGATTCAGAAAGAGCGGTACCGGAAAGGGGAGACTCTTCGTGCCATAATAAAAGAGGTGAGGAAAAACACCATTTCCCCGATGGTTATTATATCGCGCACTGATCCTAAGTTCCTCTCAAAGCTTTTCGAAACTGAAATACCCGAAATATACGACGGTATTATCGAAATCAAGGGAGTTGTCCGTGAACCAGGCGAGCGTTCAAAAGTCGCGGTTGAATCGCACGACGACAGAATCGATGCAGTGGGCGCCTGCGTCGGCATGAAAGGTGTCCGTATACACGCAATCGTTCGGGAATTGAATAATGAAAATATAGACGTTATCAATTATTCAGACAATCCATCGGTCTATATCCAGCGTTCACTCGCGCCGGCAAAAATTAAGAGCATCACTCTCGATGAAGGAAAGAAATCAGCGACGATCCTTGTCGATAAAGACCAGGCATCCCTTGCCATAGGAAGAAACGGTCAGAATATCCGTCTCGCAATTCAGCTCACCGGTTATGAAATTAATCTCATAAAGGAAGGCGGCGATGAAGAGTATGATATGGATCTCGAAGAGTTTCGTGAAGAACTCGGCATACCGCTCTACGAGCGTCTCGTCGACGAGGGATACACGACGATCCGTCGTGTTCTCGAAGCTCCCGTCGATGATTTGCTTGAAATTGACGGATTGACTGAAGACAAGATTAAAACATTTAAAAACGTAATGAAGAAAGAATTGGAGGAAGCGGAAATCGAAGAAGAGAACGATGAGGAAGAACTTGCAGGCAGAATATCTGCAGCGGTTGAGCCGAAGTCGTCGGAAAGCGCTCAGGAAGATACCGAAGAAAAAGAAAATAAGTAACAGTGGACGATCGAACATAATACATTATGACCGATAAACCTCAAGGCAAAAAGAAAATCTATCAGATCGCGAAGGAGATTAACATTTCCCACGAGACGCTGATGGAATATCTCCGGAAGAAGGGATATGAAGTAAAGAGTCATATGTCAGTCATCGACGATGCGATGATGCATGAGATAATGTCCCACTTCAAAAAGGACAGAGAAGTTGCCGAGAAACATCAGAAAAAAATACAGACAATCAGGGAAACAAAGAAAAAAATCGAAGGAAAAGCCGCGGCTTTAAGAGAAGAACCAGTAAAAGGGCGGATACTGAAGAAGAAAAAAGCTGAAGAAAAACCGGTTGAAGCAGGAGAGGGCGGTAAAGAAACTCAGGTTGAACCGGCAGTACAGCCGTCGCAACCCATGGCCGAACTGCAAGTTCATGCTGAGGAAACACCTGCAGCGAAGAAAAAAGAGGAGGAGATTCCCGCAAAAAGAGGCGAGGCGCCAAAAGTTCATGTAGAACCCGAAGTTGTACTGGAATCAGACGCAGCTGCAGCCCCTCACGTTGAGCCGCACGAAGCTGGCGTCGAACAACCTTCTGATAAGGATGCGGTAAAAAAACGTCCCAAAGATGATGCGAAAGAGAAGATCAAGCCGCGGATAGATTTCATAGAAAGACGCACGCCGAAGATGGGTTTGACGATCAAGGGAAAGATTGATCTCGACAAGGTGAAGAAGACTGCCGAAGCGATTGAAAGGGGAGGGATTCCTGGTGAAGTTAAGCCTGCCGAAGAGGAAGAAAAGAAGAAACG
>CAYGXH010000483.1:0-2508 GCA_964353675.1 uncultured Chlorobiaceae bacterium | reverse complement strand
TGACGGATTGAAAGGGTTGGGATAATTTTGAGAGAGCTCAAATTTATCCGGCATCGATGCGGATGTTCTCACATCCGTTATTGTTCCATTCGCATTAAGTTTTTGAGCATAAATATCATAATTAGCGCCTCCACGATAATCGGTCCAGGTAAGTATCGCGCCACCGCCGTCAATCGGAAGGATTTTTGGAAATGTTTGTCCATTAGTCGCCGTACTTACCGGAACGCCATTTGTCGCCCAAAGAATATTTCCCGCAGTATCGACCCGTTGAGCGTAAATATCATTCAGGTATTCCGGATAATTAGCTGCCTCAGATGTCCTGTCATCATGCCAGGTCATTATTGCGCCACCACTCGCATCGTTGATCATTTCAGGCATAGAGCGTCCCCACTTACGAGAACATATCGGAAGACCGAGCGTGTCCCACAGAAAAGTTCCGCTACTACTAATCCGCTGCGCAAATATGGTCTGATCATAATATGAGATCGATAACGAATAACTAAAAATAATACAAGACGAGCCATCCATAATAAAATTAATAGTTCCGGACAAATCTTGGATTTCACTCGTCAGACGGTTGCCATTCGTAGCCCACTGGTTCACACCAGACTTGTCCAAGTGCTGGCCATAAATTTTTCGGTTAGAGGATGGTCCCCTGCTGTCATTCCAGATAATAAAGACACCGCCTTGTTTATCGGGTTGTGCTGTAGGAACTGCCGAAGAAGTGGCAAGATTAGCAATCGTGACCCCTGCCGCAGCCCATCTCTTTGTACCTGCGGCATTTATGCGTTGAGCAAAAAGATTTGTTGTTGCATCAGCGCGCACATGAGTCCAGACAATTATTGCGCCGGCTGAATCATCGCTTACAACACACGATGGATATTGCACGCTTGCGGCGGTTGCTATCGCAACTCCGGTCGAAGGGGCCCACACGATATTTCCCGAAGAGTCAACACGCTGTGCATAAACATCGGAAGCATCCATGCTGATACGATCATCTCTCCATGCGATGATGGCTCCGCCGGCACCATCGCTGGCCATTTGCGTTGTGTATGCAACTCCGGCTTTTACGGCTACACCGTTCGTTGTCCAGAGAACTTGCCCATCTGCATTGACTCGCTGGGCGTATATATTTCCGCTGTACAAACCGGTTCGCTGGTCATCCCAAACCATAATTGCCCCGCCCTTCCCGTCGGAAATTATTTTTGGCGACGATTGCTGGTTTCTAGTGGTACATATGGCAATCCCATTCGTATTCCATCGAACATTTCCATTTTTATCGATGCGCTGCGCGTAAATATCACCCACATCCGTTCGGTGATCCCACCATGCAATGATGGCTCCATTGTCACCATCAGTGCATAAAACCGGTGTTTCCTGTTGCCAAACAAAAGTACAAATAGCATTGTTTGCCGCGGGATTAGACGACCATTGTGCAAATCCGATATTTAAAAGAATGGACAGTAGGATAAATATAGAGTGTAAAATATTTTTCATAATAATTCTTCTTTTTGTGTGATGTGATTTTATTTGTTGATGATTAATTTAATTCTAAAATATACACTTTCTTGAGTAAGAATTTAATGAAATAGCTTAGTAAAACAACAGCGTTACTTGATGAAGATAAATTTCTTTGTTGATAAATATTCGCCTGCATTTAACCGGTAGTGATTCATAAGAGAGCGCCGGTTTGCATAATTATCTAGGGATCATTCATCAGAAAGGGACGGTAATTCAGCCATCGGATCAAACATATCTATCCGTTACTCTATAATACCAGCTCGATATATAGTACAAAATGTTTTACGCAAGTTCAAGAGAGAAAAATTTGTAATTCAGACCCGAATACCCTATTTATCCGAATTTTAGGGGGAAATCCCGAGGTAAATCGGATTTGGTACCACGAGATGAAAAACCCGAAATAATTCATCATTTACTCATTTTTTTGGAAAAAATTCTTAGGAGTGACATTCGGCCGAATGTTTAGTATATTACGGTGCAGTTTGATCCTAATAGTTTACAGAATCACCGAAGGGGAGCAAATATGAAACGGTGTTCTTACTATCTTGTCCTGACCTTATGTCTCGTTGGCATTTCTATACCTCAATCCAAGAATAACCAAAAAGTTATCCAGAATACGAATGTCAACTGGGCTCAGCGCGCACTCCAGGGATATAATATGCGCGTGTGGATAAGCAATCAGATGACGATGGGCTTGCAGGCGTGGGATTGTAGTAATGGATCGTGTATTCCAATAGAACCGTACACGGGAATGGAGTACCCTGCTGGCTCTGGTGTCGAGCATCTCTATGGATTAGGAATACTAATCGGTGGAAAGGTTGACGGTATCGCCCATGTTACTATGGGTTATGACGGATATGATGCTCGGAAGGAATTTATACCATGGCGTTCTTCCCGTGGAAATTTCTACAGAAGCTCAATATTAAATTGAACATTAGAACCAAATCAACGGTTCTGTGATGATGATGGCGATGGTATGGTGGACGA
>CAYGXH010000482.1:0-2512 GCA_964353675.1 uncultured Chlorobiaceae bacterium | reverse complement strand
TGCAGGAAGCACAAGCAGCGAGCGCATTGAACCATCCTAATATCTGCACAATTCATGACCTACAAGACTTCAATGGGCAACAATTTATCATCATGGAATATGTGGATGGAGTGACGCTGAGGAGCAAGATGCGAGATGCAGGATGCAAGATGCAAGATGTTCTTTCCTACGCCATCCAAATTGCTGAAGCCCTTCAGGAAGCACACAGCCACGGCATCGTCCATCGTGATGTTAAACCAGAAAACATCATGGTGAACACAAAAAATCAAATTAAGGTAATGGACTTTGGACTGGCTAAACTCAAGGGATCACTTAAACTCACCAAAACATCATCCACAGTCGGTACAATTGCCTACATGGCACCAGAGCAGATACAAGGCGGCGAAGTGGATGCCCGAAGTGATATTTTTTCGTACGGCATTGTACTCTTTGAGATGCTGACTGGAAGACTGCCATTCCACGGCGAGCATGAAGCGGCTATGATCTATTCTATATGTAACGAGGTTCCGGAACCAATTTCTCGTTTCAGGACAGATGTTCCATATAGTATTAATTCAATCATATTAAAAGCGTTACAGAAAGAACCATCCTCCAGATATCAAACAATATCAGAAATTATTCAAGAATTAAAGGAATCATCAGTGAGAAATGCCGCGTTATTGAAAGATGAAAAATCGATAGCTGTACTGCCGTTTGAAAACATGAGTTCCGATCCGGATCAGGAATATTTCAGTGACGGACTGACTGAGGAAGTGATCTCCGACCTTTCAAAAGTTCACGCGCTGCGTGTAATTTCCAGAAGCTCGATTATGACATTCAAAGGGACAAAGAAGAAAATCCCTGAAATATCAAGAGAACTGAATGTGCAATATATATTAGAGGGAAGCGTAAGAAAGTCGGGCACAAATCTGCGCATTACCGCGCAATTGATTGATGCTACAAGCGATGCTCATTTATGGGCAGAGAAATATTCTGGTACACTTGAGGATGTGTTCGATATTCAGGAGAAAGTTTCCCGCTCGATTGTTGATGCGCTTAAAATAACTTTAACACCTAAAGAATATAAAATAATCGCTGAACGTCCTATCCCGGACGTACATGCTCATGAGTATTACCTCAGAGCAACATATGAAATATGGAAATATTCTTCAGAAGGATTAAACAATGCTTTAAGGTATCTCGAGAATGCACTCGAAATAGTTGGAGAGAATGCTCTTCTTAACGCGGCCATAAGTTATGTTTATTTCTCATTCGTGAACGCGGGAATTAAGGTCGAGGATTTATACATCGATAAAGCCCGCCATTATGCTGAAAAGGCACTTAATCTTGATCCTGAGTCCTCAATCGCTCATATGGTTGTTGGTCTTCTTGAAACCTGGCAGAAGAGCACCAAGATCGGTATCGGGCATTTGAAACGTTCTCTTGCTTCAGATCCGAACAATTATGAAACGTTACTCTGGTTGGGTGCTTTTTCAGCCCATCTCGGAAAGTATGATGCGTGTGAAAGATTCCTTAGCAGAATGATAAGGATCGATCCCTTTAATCCAATGAATTTCATGTGTCCGGCGTTGGTTCAGATTTTTCAGGGGCAATTTGATCATGCAATGTCAACATTGAATAATTTTCGTCAAGCATTGTGGCAAAGTGTCCCGGTCCAATATTTTTGTGCGATGGTGCTTGCGTACACGAATCGGTTTGAGGAAGCGTTTGTGGCTTTTGACCAAATGTTCAAAATTGAGCCGGACTCAAACTTTTCTATATGCGGGCAAATGCTGAAATATAGTCTGCAGGGATCGAAAGTTGCCGCCCTGCAGTTATACACACCCAAACTCAAATCATGGGCTAAACGAGACTTCGGCTACTCAAACACTCTTGCAGAGATCTTCTCAGTGCTTGATCAGAAAGAAGAGGCTTTAAATTGGTTGGAAAACGCGGTTAATCGTGGAATGATTAACTATCATTTTTTTAATGATATTGATCCGCTATTTAAAAACATCAGAGGTGAAGAACGGTTCAAGAAGCTGATGGACAGGGTGAAAAAGGAATGGGAAGAGTTTGAGGTATGATATGATTGGACAAACAATATCGCATTACAAGGTTCTTGAAAAGCTAGGGGAGGGGGGAATGGGTGTGGTGTATAAGGCTGAGGATTTAAAACTAAAACGGACCGTCGCCCTGAAATTCCTTCCAAAAGGATTGGAAGCCCAAGAACCTGAACAGGTGCGATTCCTGCAGGAAGCACAAGCAGCGAGCGCATTGAACCATCCGAATGTCTGCACAATCTATGATATCAAAGAAGAAGATAAGCAACATTTTATCGTGATGGAATTTGTGGATGGAGTGACTCTGAGAAGCAAGATACAAGATACAAGATGCAAGATACAGGATGTTCTCGATTATGCCACGCAGATTGGCGAGGCGCTGCAGGAAGCCCATACGCACAGCATCGTCCACCGAGATGTTAAACCAGAAAACATCATGGTGAACACAAAAAATCAAATTAAGGTAATGG
>CAYGXH010000481.1:0-2524 GCA_964353675.1 uncultured Chlorobiaceae bacterium | reverse complement strand
TTACTCGTGATCGCAGGTTTTTCTTCATCATTGACAATGATAACAATAGTACCACCCGGTATCCATCGGAAAACAAATTGATCATTTTCCTTCACATCCTTCGTAAAGTATCCGAGGAATTGATCTATGAGTGGTTGTAATTCCTTTCGGTCTGCTTCTTTGGTATTCTCCTTAAAACCATCCTGGTAGGCATCGCGCATCGATTTTACATCAACGTCCCGGGCAAACGACATCATGATCTGCTTTGCCGTACCATCCGTGAGGATTATCGGATATGCCTCTTTTTCATTTTTTATCGTATTCATTCCCTCTATATAATGCGCCATGCCGTACACCTTAAAAAAGAATTTCTTCCGCACGGCAAGACCAGTACAATGGAGTATATATTCCTTGGCATTGTACGTTAATTTGACTTCTGCCGGGAAGGATTTTTCGGTCGATGGCTCCATGAGAGAGTTTTGGGCATATAATTTTGCCGGAAAATTAATAACACAGAGGCAAAAGGTGAATATGATTGCTTTTTGGAAGAATCGCATGGTATCCCCTTTTTCGGTTGAAAAGAATTGGCCGCAATGTAAAAAGAACTCGTGTTAAAATCAAAAAACGCAGCGATTTTCGCGGATTGATGATGAATACCCTGCCAACGACCAGTACCCAAAAAACGATAGAAATGTGATATTTTAAAGATTTTTAGAATACCTGAGATAGAAGTAGGTGTAATAGAAAGTGGAAATTTTTCAGCGGAAAACATATTGATATTGACCTGCTTTCTTTGTATTTTCACTGCTAATAGGCATATAATCCCACCGATAACGTATCACATTTTCTGGTCATGATGAGGGTAATTACCAAGCGATGATAATAAACTTTCACAGCTATGCAGTCTCGGAATATCTTTCATTTTTTTTTAATGTAACGCACGCATGTATACACAACCTCACATGAACATAACTGCATGTACTGAAGATAAAGTATGGATTGCGCTTTATACGCGTGCCCGGCACGAAGTCAAGATTGCTGAGCAGATAACCAGATTGGGTATTGAAGCATACGTACCTTTGCGGAGGGAAATGCACTGCTGGAGTGACCGGAAGAAGTGGGTTGAGGTACCGCTGATACGATCGTACGTATTCGTCCATATCGATTTGCGTGATTATTTCCGTTTATTCGCGATACACGGAGTCGTACGCGTTGTAATGTTTAGAGGCAGAATTGCGCGCGTACGTGATCATGAAATTGAACTGCTCCGATGTGCGGCACAGTCTGATGGAGAGATTGCAGAATCAGCACAAAATCTACGTAAGCAGGATGAAGTCGAGATTATAAACGGATTATTTGCCGGGCATCGGGGCAAGGTCGTGCATAGCGGTTCAAAGTACAAAATAAGCATTCGCATTGAAGAGCTTGAATACGCTATCGTAGTTGAATTATCTAAAGCAGATATTAGGTTAACGAATCAAGCTGTTGCAGTTGTTTAGGCAGCAGAATTTTAAACATACTATTGCCAGCTCGGTCAATAAAATGTGACTGAGAGGGCGGAGCTTTACAGGGAGGATCAACATGTCAAATAACTCGGTACGCATTTTCTCGATCTCAAACAACCGGATAGCGGTACGATTTACATACAATAAAGAATACATAAAAAAGATCAAAATAATTCAAGGATACAAATGGGATCCGGTTGAAAAGCATTGGACTTTTCCATCGCGAAGGGAACATTTTGATTCCATTTTGATGATCTTCGAAGGGATGAAAATTGAAATCGATCCTGCTCTGAAGATACAATACGTTAGTAATAGGATTCTAAAAGAAAGGAGCACCTGTACTTCCATGGTAAATCAGGTCCTTGCTGACATCAAAAAGGAACTGGTGCTCCGAAATTACAGACATGGAACAATCAAGGCATACAAGAGTTGTTTAAGAGCGTTTATTCATTACATTTTCCCTCGACATCCTCGTGAATTGACAGAAAATGACATCCGAAATTATTTGATACATCTGCTCGAGGATGAAAAATTAGCGGGAAGCACAGTTAATCAGGTATTTAACGCACTCAGGTTTTTATACGAGGAGTTATATAAAAAACCGATTGTCATTAAAACGTTGCCTCGACCCAGTAAAGAGAAAAAGCTACCGGATATATTGAGCGAGACGGAGATAAAGCGATTATTTAAAAGTGTTTACAACCTGAAGCATTGTACGATGCTCATGCTGACGTATGCGAGTGGTCTTCGGGTAAGTGAACTCGTACGGTTGAAAGTAGAAGACATTGATGGGGAGCGTGGGTTGATACACATACGGGATGCTAAGGGGAAACGGGATCGTTTTACCATATTTCCGGAATCGCTTCGCGGTCAGCTCATCACATACTGGCGGAATTACAGGATTGGAACGAGTGGTTGGCTTTTCCCGGGGCAAACACCGGATCATCACATTTCCATAAGAAGCATTCAGGCGGTTTTAGGACGGCCTAAAGTAACTGCGAGGATTGAAAAACCAATATCCATGCACACTTTACGACACT
>CAYGXH010000480.1:0-2524 GCA_964353675.1 uncultured Chlorobiaceae bacterium | reverse complement strand
CACAATGGAAGATACAAAACACCCCTACGAAACAACCTTCATCGTCAACGCCTCACTCGAGGATCTCCAGATAGAAGGAACAATCACACACGTAACCGAAGCAATCACCCGAAACGGCGGTACAATTTCAGCCATTAACCGATGGGGCCGTAAACGCCTTGCTTTTACGATCAAAAAGAAGAACAACGGCTATTACGTCAATCTGGAATTTATCGCTCCTCCCCCGACAATGACCCAGCTGGAGCGGATGTACATGCTCGATGAAAATATTCTCCGGTTTCTTACGATCCACCTGGACAAGAGAGCGCTCAAGGCCCGGACAGAGTCGCTGAAACCGCCTCCGGCTGAAGAACATCCTGCGCCTCAGGAAACCACGCGGGAACCGCTTTTCGAAAACGAAGAGCAGACACCTCCGGAACGAACAGCATAATCCTGCCAACACATCGAAGACGAACGAGGAAGCTCATATGGCTGATCTGAAGATGCCCGAAATCAATTGTACGATTATAGCGGGAAACCTCACTAAAGATCCGGTTTTTCGTCAGACGACGAACGGTACGCCAGTCGTTAACTTTACCATCGCTTCGAACAGGAAGTACCGTGACGCTTCAAACCAGTGGCAGGAGGAGGTATGTTATATTGGCGTTGTTGCGTGGAACCGGCTCGCCGAAAGCTGCCTCAACCGATTGAAGAAGGGAAGCGCAGTACTCATCGATGGAGAGCTTCAGAGTCATATATTCAAAAACGACGAAGGCATACCGCGCAACATCGTTGAAATAAAGGCGCGCCGGATACAGTTTCTCAACAGAAGGATTCCCGTTCTCGAACACGCGCCGAACGGAATTGCCTTTTCTCAGCAGGATGATGAACCAGGCATTGTTGAAGATGACTCTTTCGATAAATTTTTAACAAGTGAAGAATCGCAGTTACTCAAAGAAAAATTACTCCCATCTGCATCTAAAGGATAGAAAATATGCCAAAGCAAGATCAGCAGCAAAAAAAACGTCGGCCGTGCCGATTCTGTGAAAACAAGGAAATCTACATAGACTACAAAGATGAAAAACGGCTAATAAAATTCATATCGGAGCAAGGTAAAATAATCCCAAAACGGATTACAGGCACATGCGCTAAACATCAACGCCAGCTCGTACAGGCAATTAAGCGTGCGCGTCACCTCGCACTGCTCCCGTATGTTTCTGATACCATAAAATAACTCATGCCCGAAAAGGATTCCTATGAAAATTATATTACGTAAAGACCACGACAAGCTGGGGAAAATCGGCGATATCGCTGAGGTAAAAGACGGCTACGCACGGAATTACCTTATTCCCCGGAATATTGCCTACGTAGCAACCGATAGCAGTCTCCGTGCGCTGGAAGAAGAAAAGAAGCAGCACGTGAGCCGTGAGATGAGAACGCTCCAGCACGCTAAAAAAATTGCGGAACAGCTGGAAAAAATCTCGATCACACTGAAAGTGAAAGTGGGAGAGGACGAGAAACTGTTCGGTTCCGTAACCTCTCAGATGATTGCAGACTCGCTTCAGGAAAAGGGCATCACCGTCGACAAACGCATCATAGAGCTCGAAGAACCGATAAAGGTCCTCGGCATCTACACGGTCGCGATAAAACTTCATCACGAAGTCGCCGGTAAAGTAAAAGTCTGGGTCGTCAGGGAATAACAACCCGGAACGTGTCATTCAACAGTCTGCGCATCCGTAATCATCCCCATCATCGGGAGGAACGCGGAATGCAGATTACCCGGATTATAACATCATAATTAATAACGTTCCTTGAAGGGCTGATAGTGGAAACGAATGTAACCATACTAACCGCATTCCTCTTTGGAATTCTGTCGTTTATTTCCCCCTGTGTCCTCCCCATCGTTCCCGGGTATCTTTCATTCATCTCCGGAATCTCCTTTGAAGAGATGCAAAGTTCAGGCAATCTTTCAGCGGTCCGGAAACGCGTGCTTCTCAACGCATTATTTTTCGTTCTCGGTTTTTCTGTAGTTTTCATCGCACTCGGCGCCTCAGCAACCGCAGTCGGACAATTTTTGAAGGAACAGATAAACCTCATCAGTAAAATCGCCGGCGCCATCATTATCATATTCGGTATTCATATGACGGGAATCGTGAAACTGCCGTTCCTGAACTACGAAAAACGATTCCATGCGAAGGGAAAGAAAATGGGACTCGCAGGCTCCTTCCTCGTCGGATTGGCATTCGCCTTCGGCTGGACACCATGCATCGGTCCGATCCTCGCCGCTATTCTGGCAATAGCGAGCCAGCAGGATTCCGTAGGAATGGGCGTGCTTCTTCTCGGCGCATACTCGCTTGGACTCGGTATTCCATTTCTCCTCACAGGGTGGAGCATCACGGCGTTTTATAGCGCTTTTAATAAATTTAAAAAACACCTTCCAAAAGTCGAGATTGCAGGGGGAATTTTATTGATTATAATCGGTGTTCTTATAATAACAAATACATTGACGATACTATCATCGTATTTCGCCAAATGGTTCCCCTTT
>CAYGXH010000479.1:0-2526 GCA_964353675.1 uncultured Chlorobiaceae bacterium | reverse complement strand
CCTGCACGGTCGTTGGCTACCGACAAGAGGTTCCATCCTGCCTGTGCAAATACCGGTGCTCCGGGTGAAAACTTGATGCAGAAGTTAGGTCTTGGTTTGGTTTCGTAGGGCTGGGCATAGTAATTCACAAAAATCCAGCCAGGTTCGGCTCCGCTAAGTGAGCTTGAATCAGCCTGTAAACCAACGAGTGCTGAAGAGTCCTGTCCGTGTGTACCGACGGTCACATACTGATATTCAATCGTCCCGTCACATCTGTTGAGTACTACTCGGAAGATTGTTGCATCTGTTTCACCCCCACCTATATCCCCGTTGAATGAACCGATAGAGTCCCATTCAACGATGAACTTGCACGGATCATCAGCATTGCCGTAGAAGATGTGTCCGAAAGTGTTAGGTGCAACAGCATCCGTATCGGCTAGGGTTAAATCCGCCCAGAAAGCTGATATGAAATTAGGCGGCATATTACCAGTATTTACGGTATCGCTCCTTCCATGGTGCTGTGGGGATGGGAAAATCCAGGTCGCAAAAGATCCGTTAGAGTTTACGTCGAGAGTATCCGTTGTGTTCTTAGATAGTGCGATTGCACCGTTGACACCTACCCATGCATAGCGAGCGGCATCACCGAATATCGGCATGTCACCGCCAATATCGAACGGACCTGCTGTACCGTCATCGCGCGGGTGAGGACCGGTAGGGGTTTCCGGATCTTTAGTGAAAAAAGCAATGTAAGGTATTTCGGTTGTTGATACCAAACCCTTGATTGTGTACATCGTGCCGCATGTACCCGTATCAACAAGATAATATTTTTGTTTGAGACCGTAGATCCTGAATGATCGATTACCGGTTAACGTCGTCAAGCCTTTGCTGTCAGTGGCAACCACACGGTAACTAACCATTGTACCTACGGATTGTCCGGGAATCTGTCCTTCCCAAAGGTCGCCGCCGATATATTCCATCGTTATTGGCGCCTGCTCAACAAGTTCTATTCCACGGTCTTTTATAACACCTTTCGACCACTGAAGCTCAGCTAATGCAACTCCTGCATTCTCCGGATCCTGAGGATCGCAGTCGTAAATCTCATATTGAACTACATATGGTCCTGTCGTGTTCAATGTTATTCCCACCGGATCACCGTTGTCTATACTATTGATTGTCGGAGGAACGTTTGTGGAAACTGTCATTACATACCATATATTATATATTGCTGTGTACAATTGTGCGTCAGGTTCTTCTGTTACCCAGAATGGTCCTCGCGCAAGCCATCCACGTTTCAAGAGGTATGTAGGAGTACCTGCACAATCTGTTCCTCCGCTGTCATGCTCGTAAAATTTCCAGTCTCTCGATGGCCAGTTTTCATCATTAGTTGAAACAGGACCATCCGACTGCCAAATGTCAACGTCGGTACGTATTGTACCATAACCCACCGAGTATGCTCCGGAATTGATTCTAAGTGAAACAAAGAATTTTTCTCCAACCTGTAAACTGCATGGTTCACCTGCATCCATCATAGCAACCTTGTTAATCTGATTTATGCGGTGTATTTGGCCATAACCAAGTGCACCCCATTTTGCGTAACCGAACGGGGGTCGGGTTGTCGGTATCGTTCCCCCCTGTGTGTTGATGGTTGAATACCATGTTGTATCTGTCGCGTCATCCGGAAATGCTGCTACACCTCGCTCCAAATCTAAGCTGTTAAGCCAGTACCCCCAGTTCTGGCATGGTGGAGCGTTCGCATATATCCCTACACCCGGTCCAAAATCGGGTCCGATTATGGATTGATGTATACGTAAAAAAACGAGCGAATCTTTAGCGCCGACAGTCGCCCCACCACCGTACCAGAAGATTGTATCAATCGTACCGCTTGCTTTTGCAACGAACCATTGACCAAGCACATCTTTTTGGTACGCACCAAATGATGTTAAGTTGGGATAAATATTAAGCGGATAACCAAAAGTAAATTTATCACCGCATTCTGCTGCGCCAGATGATATATTTCTATTACTCCTTTTCGCAATGACGTCTGAAATCTTATCGTATTTATTTATTGGTATGAGTTCCTGACTCGGCGATACTAAATATTTTTGTTGAGCGATCAGGAAAGTACTCAACAACACCAATGAGAGAAAAATGGTTATAAATCGCATCATAGATTCTCCTTTTGGTTTTGATATATAATTTAAATTTACCGTCTCAAGTTATATTACTACTTGGGACTGGCTAAAAAGTAAATTTTCGCATCTTTGTGATCCCCCTTTCAGTGGTAGAAGTCTGCCCGTTAGGCAGGCTTCCTTACTCGCAAAGACTTGAACTTAGTTATTTAACAGTCCCAGCTGTAATATTTTTTTACTTCATTTAAGCGTGGTGTCAGGAGTTACCTCCTGACACCATCTAATGTTTTCTTTTATTTCATAAGCATGGTCTTCTGAGTCGCCTTAAAACCATCGGTCGACATACGTATAAAGTATATACCCGTAGGTACCGATACTCCCTGTCCGTCTGTCCCGTCCCATTCCATCTCGTATGACC
>CAYGXH010000478.1:0-2529 GCA_964353675.1 uncultured Chlorobiaceae bacterium | reverse complement strand
AGAAAAGCGACCATCAATCCTACCGAATTCTGTACCCACGAAAAGGTTTCCCTTGCCGTCACTATCTGCAGGGAGTACCCAAAGATCGCTCTTCCATTTCGTTCCACTCTGCCTCCCAACCAGGATGTTCTTATTGTCCCGGGACCAATCAAGAGGCACCTGAGATTCCGCGGAAGGTAAAAGTCGTGCCTCCTCACCTTTGCCAATCATTTGAAGGAATGTTTGAAAACTTCCGTTGCGCAATGAACTGAAAAGTATACGCAACCCATCTGGCGACCAAACCGAATGCATATCCATGTCAGTTCCAGAAGTAATCCGAGACCTTGCGCCCGATTGAAGGTTATAACTCCAGATTTTCTGTCTTCTGGTCTTCGTATCAAACACACCAGCTGATATTCTTTCTCCATCAGGCGAGAACCGCGGATACCGATGCTCCAATCCCTCACCGAGTTGGGTGATAAGTTTTCCGTCTTGTCTAAGGATTGAAAGAGGCGCAAGTGAACTCGCATCTCCGGTTTGGTAGACAAGGATGCCGTTGTTCGAGGCAGAAAATGCAGCGAGGTTGAAGTTGGGATCGTTGAGAACCTTGCCTGCAATCTCCACGGCATCACCCTTTAACTCAAGTGAATTGACACCAAACGGCTGCGCCATCAACGCTGAGCCGCGAACAAATAGGAGATAGCCCGAGGCGTACACAACATTTGCCGAAGTATAGACAAGTAGTTTCTTGAGTTTTCCATCGAGGGATCCGACGAAGACAGCATCCCCCTCTGCCTGTTCAGTCTCACTGACTGTGCGTGCAAGAAATAGGAAATGTTGTCCGTCAGGCAGAAAAACGGGCCAGCGGTGGGAGCCTTCTTTCCTTGAAGAATCCAATCTTGTTACAGGCTCCGGCACACCGCCATCGGCAGAAATTCGATACAACGGATCTTGTGCGCCGGGAGTAAAGAGAATGATATTGTCCTTACTCCAACTTGCACCACGAGCGTAAATGTTGTTATAAATCGTTATAGGTGCTCCACCAGCGACATTGATCTTCCTCAATCTATAACCTGCAAGGAATCCAATAAATTTGCCATCCGGCGACCAAAAAGGATAGTATGCCCCTTCCGTACCTTCAAGGGATCGAGTAGAAAGCGTGCCAAGAGAACGTACAAAAAGTTTTGTCACCCCCTGAGGTGTAAGACCAACGAATGCGATGTTTTGACCATCCGGTGAAATGACCGGCGGTCCCGCCCCGTTGCCAAACGAATGAACGTATAAACTTTCAGGCGGTAATATAGATGAATAGATGGAATGCCTTACCTCAGGCGAAGTTGTGAAGCGGCTTACAAGGAGAATGATTGTCGTAACCGCGAAAATCCCTGCAATCAACCAGATGAGATATTCGTGACGGATGCGATCCATAAAATTCACCAACCTCAGAGCATGCTGGACATCCTTTCCAGAAATCTGCGTTGTGCCGGGATGTGCGGTGAAGACTTTGCTTGCGCGCTGGCGGCTCGATTCCCGTTTGAATCGTTTCAAATCTTTTGAAACATCCTTTACAGCCTGGTAGCGTTCGTCGGGTTCTTTCTGAAGGCATTCGAAGATGATGCGGTCGAGTTCAGGATCGATCCCGGGTTTGATAGACGACATCGGCAACGGATCGACATTGACGATTTCATACATTAATGCAGTCTCGTGAACTCCCTTGAATGGGAGTTGACCGGCGAAAAGTTCGTAGAGCAATATACCGAGCGAGAAGATGTCAGAACGATGATCTGCTTCCTGCCCTTGTACTTGCTCCGGTGACATGTAGGCAACCGTTCCAACCGTGCTGCCCTCCTTCGTCAGGCGTGTAACTGATCCCCGCAACTTCGCTAAACCAAAATCCATGATCTGCACGATGCCGTCTTTTCTCACCATGATATTTTCAGACTTAATGTCTCGGTGGATAATTCCTTTTTCGTGTGCAGCAGCCAATCCGTCGGCAATCTGAATACCTATATCGATTGCATGTTTGAAGCTGATTGATTCTTTCATATCCTTAAGTGTTTGCCCATCTACAAACTCCATGATGATGAACATCTGACCGTCGTGTTCCTGGATGTCATGGATTGTGCATACGTTCGGATGGTTTAATGCAGATGCAGCTTTTGCCTCATGGATAAATCTCTCCCTTGCATCTCTATCTTTCGTAAGCTCTAGAGGCAGAAATTTTAAAGCAACATCTCGGTCAAGCTTGGTGTCGTGGGCTTTGTAGACCACGCCCATGCCGCCTTCACCAAGCTTTTCTATGATCTTATAGTGCGAAATTATCTGGCCAATCATAATATACCTCCGCCAGATAACGGCGGATCCTGAAAATTGCATCCACTCTCCCCCCGACGTAGTCGGGATCGTGGGCATCCGCCGTAGGCGGATTCGGACATTCTGCATTCACCGAGCTTCTGAATTATTTTGTAATGTGATACAATCATAAATGGTCTGATTTCTCAATTGTTTTAATTTGCGTTTGTGCGACGGGATGTGACCGTTATTGCTAAT
>CAYGXH010000477.1:0-2533 GCA_964353675.1 uncultured Chlorobiaceae bacterium | reverse complement strand
TGCTTTAACAATATGATCGCCGGGAGTTGTTTGCGTCGGAACTGAGATAATTGCGGTGAAATTCCCGTTAGGATCGGCAATGACGGTCATTGGGACCGTAGGGATTTGTATTTCATCCCAGTAGACGGTAACGGCACCTCCGAGAAAACCGCTGCCAACGATAGTTATTGCGGCAAAACCTGAAGTTGGGCTTAAAGTGACCGCTCCTGCCGCGACTACAGCTGTCGCGGGTGTCAACAGCATTAGGAAGCTGACAACAAGCGGAATAGCTGCAGATAAAATAATCTTCTTCACGTAACATTTCCCCCTTGACCGTGCCTATTAATTCGTGGTTACATTAAGCAGTCGTGTGGAGTAAAGTATAACATATTAGAGAATTATGACATAGGGAAAGTAATAGTTTTATACGAACCGGAACCCGTTCCCTGTTAATGGATTCTCAAGAAAAAGACAAACATCGAACATTAAAAAATGGTTTGTTAGTTAAACAAATTCTTTGCGTCGAGAATACCGAAGGAACCCCCGGGGTTACTCATTGGTCTACAGCTTTTTTCAATAGCAAGACGTACTTCATCATTCAGGCACCCGTCATTGTTCGTGTCGCAAACGACGTTAAATAAGAGTGCCGCGAATCCGGATACGTAAGCTGTGGCGAAAGAAGTGCCTGTTTCATAGCCGTATAGATTGCCAGGCAGGGATGAATATATTTTGTATCCCGGGGATGCCACATCTACCCAATCGCCAAAATTTGATAATGGAGCCAACGTATTATCAGGTTTGACACCCGCAACTGCTATGCTGTTTTCATAATAAGCCGGATAGACTGCTGATGAATTACCCTGATTGCCGGCAGCGGATATTATTAAAGCTCCATGTTCCCACGCATAATTTACAGCATTTTCCAGGTCTAGCGAAGGCTTTTTAATTTCAATGCTGATGTTTATTACTTTCGCTCCTTTGTCTACTGCCCAAATGATACCGCGAGCGACGACCTGGTTGTTACAAAAACCATCGTCATCTGCTACCTTAACATTCATAATTTTGCATCTAGCAACTATACCTGCTACGCCAATTCCATTATCAGCGGTCGCACAAATGATTCCGGCTATATGGGTACCATGTCCATTGAGATCATTAACGGTAGGGCTGTCGGTAAGATTTATTTCAGCTACAACTTTGCCTTTGAGATCCTCGTGATTAGAGTCAATACCCGTATCAAGAATCGCGACTACGATTTCATTATTTCGATTCGTTTTCGACCATAAGTCAGTGATATTCATGTTGCTCAACGCCCATTGCCGATTAAAAAAGGGATCGTTTGTTTCAACGAATCTATTGTTGTCTGGTTGAGTCGATGCGATCAGATTTACGCCTGTTTCTGGCGAGACTCCTCCCAGATCGACTATAGAAAAGTTAGCCAGGTTATTGGATGTTGCGGCGGTCTCTTTTAAACAAAAACCAGTTACGAGAACAAGAATTCCTAAAAATGAAACAACGACGATAATCGCGGTCAAAGAATAACGCGTAATCTTCACATTTACGATGATCACACAGGCGTGATCCACGAAGAATAGCTCGATAGTCCCAGACAGGGTGGTAGTTTTGTAATGTTATGTTCGATAACACCTTAAAAATTCAATCGAGTAAAAAACAGGAAGAAAAGTAAAGATAAGTTAGATAATGATCGATGTCCAAAAATTGATATTGTGCTAGAATAGTACCATCGTAATACCTTAGGGACTAACCATGGTACTATTTTTATTTAGTACTTTGGTATGGCGAGGTGTGAGTACGCAAAGTGAAGCTAATTACCGTAAGCGGCTCAGCAAGGGATTACGAGCTATTACGATATTTACGACTGTAATATCAGTTTTAATGAGTTCTCTTGTCAATAACGCGCTAGTCTTCAGCGCCGGAAAAACAGCTATTGGTGATGTCGGCGATGACGCTGCTTATTTCGTGATATCGCCAAATCAAACCAAAGCCCCGATAAGTAATCATAAATGTCCAGCAAGTTATACGATAACATTAAATCCTCCTACCGGCGGTAGTGGCTCATCACCCAACGAATACTATACCAATCCGATTGGTTTGTCAGGTAACGTAAGTGCAAATAATCCGGTTGGAAAACTTGAGCATCATCAGGTACAGATTGATTGGGGTGACGGTGTTATCGATCCGAAATCATCGGTTAATTTTCATCTTACTGGTATTGGTGATGACTTTGTTGGAACATGGAGTTCTGACCCCAATCATAATTATTCAGCAGCAGGCATTTATACTATCAAAGTTACACTTTATCACCGGCGTTACCCGGGTCATGAGCGTTCCGATGTAGCCCAAACGACTATGACGATTGTAATTAAAATAAATCATATGACGGTAGCGGTAAATGATAGTTACAATACAGAAGAAGATACTCTACTCAACGTTCCAGCACCTGGGGTGTTAGCTAATGATACCGATGCAGATGGCGATCCTCTGACAGCGGTAAAGGTAAGCGAACCGGGACACGGGGTAGTGACGTTAAATG
>CAYGXH010000476.1:0-2537 GCA_964353675.1 uncultured Chlorobiaceae bacterium | reverse complement strand
ATCTGATTTCATCCTCCGGGATACCCCTCTCATACTGCATGCGAAAATGTACTGTCGATTTTGTGCGCGTGGGATTCACCTGCATCGAGATGTTCAGGATGGCAAATGCAATCAGAAATCCTTTTATTACGCTAATCCGGTTCATTATTTTATGTCCCTTTTGTTTTACTATCAACTGTAACGGTTACAGGTCCATCATTCACCAGGTGAACCTCCATCGGAGCCCTGAATACTCCTGTTTTTACACGATCTTCGCCCATATGCTGATTAAGTGAAAGAACAAATTTATTGTAAATGGCTTCGGCCAGTTCAGGAGGCGCTGCTGAACTGAAACCGGGACGGTTCCCTCTGCTCGTATCTGCATAGAGTGTAAATTGCGAGATAACCAGAACGCTTCCGTTGACATCTTTCACCGAAAGATTCATTTTCCTTTCAGTGTCTTCGAAAATCCGTAAATGGGAGCATCGCTCGCCAAGATATTTCGCATCCTCAGCAGTGTCGCCATGCTTCACACCAAGAAAAACAAGCAGACCCCGATGGATTGCGCTGTGGCAACTGCCGTCTATGTATACACTCGCCTCCTTCACACGCTGAATAAGCGCTCTCATTGGGATTACCGTTCTCCCCTTACGATCCGATCATGACCGCTGTAATCTTTCCATACTTTGATATTCTGAAATTCGGCGTGCGATAATATCTCACAAACCATCGGACTTTGATCATACCCTATTTCGACAAGGACATATCCCCCGTCTCGCAGTATCGACTTACAGAGCTTTGCAATCCTGTCGTAGAACGTTAGTCCGTCGGCGCCGTCGGTACATGCGGCTCGAGGCTCAAAATCGCGGACCTCCGGTTCGAGTGTTAAAAATTCTGAAAGCGGAATGTACGGGGGATTGGATATGACCATATCATACCGTCTGCGGGTTATTTCACCGCATTCATCAAATACGTCGTATTTAATAGTGCGAATCCGGTTCCTGATGTCGTGGAGTTTGATGTTTTCGTCCGCAACAACCAGCGCCTCACGATCGGAATCAACGGCATCGACGGTTACGCTCTCACAGTTTCGAGCAATGCTAACGGCAATATTTCCCGAGCCGGTACCTATGTCGAGTAAGTGATTAATTTCTCCTTTGTTTGAAAGGCAGATATCCCTGGCGATTTCGACGAGCAGTTCCGTTTCCGGACGCGGTATGAAAACACCCCGGTTCACGATGAACCGGAGTCCCATAAATTCCGTACTGCCGAGGATATACTGCAGGGGTTCGTGGTTCCTGCGACGGTTTAGGAATTCCTCATACTGTTTCATGGATTTATCGTCAAGCGTATCGTTATAGCCGGTTCGGAGATCTGCTCGCGTACATTTTAAAACCTCGCAGAGGAGCAGTTCCGCCTGCAAACGCGCTTCATCAATCCCGTCATTTTCCAGGCCCGTCTTTCCCCATCCTATTAGGGATTGGATCGATACCGGCATTTTTAGTTGAGCGTGATCTGGTTTTAATTCGTACATGGTATAAAATAAATAATAATGCTCAAAAGAAAAGTCAACTACGCATCACGTAAAATCCGATCATGTTGCCTTGATTACAACGAGAGTAATATCATCCGATTGAATTGTACTGCGGCTGTGCTGGTTCACACCATCGATAATTGACTGGAGTATTGTCCCAGATGATTCGTGCTGGCAGTTCTTAACGATTCTGAGAATGGAATCTTCCTCATATTCTTCTCCCTTCGCGTTCATTGCTTCGCTGACTCCGTCGGTGAAGAGAACCATCACATCACCGGATCTGAGTATGATATCTGATTCTTCATACCTTGACGTCGTTTTCATAATTCCGAGGAGCAATCCTCCCGCAGTGAGGCGTTCAACTGAACCATCGGAGCGGACTAGGAATGGAGGATTATGGCCGGCGTTGACGCACTGGAATCTGCGCGTGTCTGAGTGGAGTATTCCCCAGAAGAATGTAATAAAACGTCCGGCTGTCGTATTATCGCAAATGAGGTTGTTCACACGCGATGTTAGTTCGGATAATGAGAGCCCGAGCGGTGAAAGTGCGCGTATTGTTGCCTGCAAACTTGCCATTAAGAGAGCCGCCGGCGTGGATTTCCCGGAAACATCGCCGATCGCAACGACGAAATGTGTCGAACTCAGAGGGATAACGTCGTAGTAATCACCCCCTACTTCTTTCGATGATATGTTTACCGCCGCGCAGTCAAAACCGGTTATCTGCGGGAGAGCTGCCGGGAGGAGATCTTTTTGTATTTCGCGGGCGATGAGCAATTCATCTTCCATCCGTTGTTTTTCAATGGCTTCTTTGAACAATCGGGCATTCTCGAGAGAGATAGTAGCGAGGTTACCGAGTGATGTAAGAAACTCAAGGTCCGCGCGGGTATACGGTTCGCCGTGCATCTTATCACCCAGAGCGAGCAGGCCTTTCGTTTCATTTTGAATTCTCAGCGGTATCAGCGCACGGATACCGATTTCAGTCATTTCCTGCTTCCATGCAGGCCCTCCCTTTTCTTTGTTATTA
>CAYGXH010000475.1:0-2541 GCA_964353675.1 uncultured Chlorobiaceae bacterium | reverse complement strand
CTCCGGTCTGTGGTTCGCAAAAAAGGTACCGTTCAGCTCCGTGGTGTTATCGGCAATATCAAAACATATAATCCGATAACTGTGCGTTCCTTCCGACATGTTTTCCGTATTGATAATTCCACTGCCTTCCGGCTTGGGATTGTAGAACGGAAGCGAGTTGCCTCTGTCGATGTACAGCTTCTGATACCGGCCGTATCCGTCGATTATGGAAGGCAGATCGTAGTGAATATCAATCTGATGGGTTGCGCTGTACGGTATAGAATTGAGTTCCATGGAATAACAGAGACTGTCGTCGAGATAAAGCTCAATGCGGTGAATTCCATTTTTCGACCAGGTCCCATCAGATTTATCAGTAACATCGATTCCGATGCCGATCTGACCGTGGATCTTAATCTGCTGAGGAATTTTCACGGTCCGACTGTATCGTGGGAAACGACTGAAATACCTGACTTCTTTTCGGCCGTCGGCCGTCGAAAAGTAAGAGAGTGGTTGTATCATCAGCCGCCGGATTGTAGGTCTGATCTGGTCGTCAACGGCGAATGCATCTCCCAGTAAAGGATTAACCGGATTGAAGAACGGATCACGGAGTTCAAAATGAAGGTGGGGAGGTCCAAATCCGGTATCACCTGTATATGCTATCACATCGCCCTGTCTGACAGGTAACCGCAATGAATCGAGCAGGAGGTCAATTTGATATGTTCCAGAACGTAACTGCTCATTGTGCGTAACTTTTTCAACGGCTTCGGAAAATCTACTAAGGTGTGCGTATGTACTGTAAAATCCATCCCGATGTTTCAGAAAAATCATCTTGCCGTATCCGTTTGCCTGTATACGAATCCTGTCGATATAACCATCAGCGACAGCAAAAACTCTGAATCCAGTTCTTCCGTTTGTACTTATGTCGATACCTGCGTGGAAATGAGCAGTACGGTATTCGCCAAAGGATGATGTGACTTTTTCGCTTGCCTCAGTCGGCCAGATATAGTTGTGCAGATACTTCTTAAGTGATTCATTGTAGCCCGGTGAGCCCGAATCGATCGGATGGTTATCCCCCGTTTCAATATCGTGCGGTGTAAATGAAATGTTTCCCAGCCAGATAAGAACGAAGATGAGTAAATGCCGTAAGCTCATAATTATTCAGTATGCAAGTATGCGGTGGGAAGTTTTAATGAATCCTATGATTTCAGCTTCAATAAGGTCTCCGATTTTCACCGGTCCGACGCCTTCAGGTGTCCCGGTAAATATCAGGTCCCCCGGTTCGAGCATAAAAATTTGCGATATATATGCCACAATCTTGTTAACCGGCATGATCATGTTCTTTGTTGAACTGCTTTGGCGGAGAGAGCCGTTCACCTTACAAGTGATGGTGAGATTGCCGGGATCTGTGATTATTTCTTTCGGGACGATATCGGAGACCGGCGCTGAAAAATCAAAGCCTTTTGCCACAGTCCAGGGAAGCCCGTCTTTTTTTGCCTTTGCTTGAATGTCCCTCAAAGTCATGTCTAAGCCGACTGCATATCCCAGGATGTAATCCGGAACATCGGCCACTGAAATGTTTTTTCCGGTCTTTCCGATGACGACAACGAGCTCTACTTCGTGTTGCATATTCTGAGAGATGGGCGGATAAAATACAGGTTCCCCGTTTCTTACAAGGGAAGAGGTTGGTTTCAGAAAAATTACGGGATCTTCAGGTATTTGTGCATTCATTTCCTTGACATGTTCAGCATAATTTCTGCCAAGGCAGAGAATTTTTCCAATCCCGATTTCCGTATGAATATTATGTATTCTTAATGACTTTGTCATTTTCGTTAATAATTATCTTTAAAATTTACTTAAAATTGGTGATTTATGCAATAGTTATGATTATTTTCGCAGATATTTGTATTATTTAAAAAAAAATCTTAATATTCCCCATCGAACATTAAGAATATCTATCGAGGATAAATGTGACAACATACGCCAAATCAGGTGTAAATATTGATGCCGGCGACAAGTTTGTACAGCAGATTAAAACCAAGGTCCGGAGCACCTTTTCAAGTGCAGTACTGGCGGATATTGGCGCTTTCGGCGCATTTTTTGATGGGAAATTCCCCAGCATTAAAGAGCCGGTGCTCGTTGCGAGCGTCGATGGTGTTGGGACTAAAGTCAAGATTGCTTATCTGATGGATAAGCATGAGACAATCGGACAGGATTTGGTGAATCATTGTGTTAATGATATCGCTGTTTGTGGTGCACAGCCGCTATTTTTTTTGGATTACTTTGCTACCGGAAAATTAAAAATGCAGGTTGCTGAACTAATCATAGATGGATTTGTTAAGGCTTGCAGGGAAAATAATTGCTCTCTAATAGGAGGAGAAACGGCGGAGATGCCCGGTGTTTACCGAGAGGACGAATATGACATTGCGGGTATGATCGTCGGTGTAGTTGATAAGAAAAGAATTTACGACGGTAAGAAGGTAAAAACTGGTGATCTTCTCATTGGCTTGCCTTCCACAGGTCTGCATACGAACGGGTATTCGCTCGCCCGCACAGTACTATTTG
>CAYGXH010000474.1:0-2546 GCA_964353675.1 uncultured Chlorobiaceae bacterium | reverse complement strand
CAGGTGCTTCAATTTATCAGAAGTAAATCCTTCGTTCTCTTACTCATTGTCTGCTTAACCATTGTCGCCTACTTACCCGTTCTCGATAATGGCTTCATCAATTACGACGATCCATCATACGTTACGAGAAATTCACAAGTTCAATCGGGCATCTCTTTCGAAACTACCACCTGGGCATTTACCTCGACCATCGAATCTAACTGGCACCCGCTCACGTGGATATCTCATGCGATCGATTATTCGCTCTTCGGTCTGAATCCCGCTTATCACCACGCGATGAGTCTTCTGCTACATCTCCTGAGCAGTATCATGCTCTTCCTCGTGCTTGAAAGAATGACCAAGAAACTCTGGCAGAGCGCTTTCGTTGCGCTTGTTTTTGCCATACACCCTCTCCATGTGGAATCCGTGGCATGGATCGCCGAGAGGAAGGATGTCCTGAGCGGACTATTCTGGATGTTAACCATCGGAGCGTACGTCTACTACCGGGAATCACCAAACGCCCGGCGCTACATCCTGACGCTGTGCACCTTCGCGCTCGGCCTCCTTGCAAAGCCGATGCTGATTACGCTCCCGTTCATTCTCATCCTCCTCGATTACTGGCCTCTGAAACGAATAGAGTTCCCCGTTTCTTCCTCCGCGAAAGAAAAGAAAAATAAGGGGATCTCATTAGCGAAGAGCTTAGAGGAAAAAATCCCGTTTTTTATTCTATCGATCATATCGAGCATAATAACCTATATCGTTCAGCAGAGAGGCGGGAGCATGGCCGGATCCGAAGCATTGTCGTTTTCGGTCCGACTGTCAAACGCGGTCGTCTCCTATTTACTGTACATCTGGAAGTCGATCGTTCCTGTAAATCTCGCTATCTTTTACCCGCACCCGGAGAATACGCTCACCCTCTTAGAGGTCGTACTCGCGGCTGGTATTCTCATTCTTGTTTCCCTCATCGTGTGGAAGCTGAGAAACCGACACTCTTATCTTACGATCGGATGGCTCTGGTTCCTAGGTACCCTCGTACCGGTGATCGGTATCGTTCAGGTGGGTCTCCAATCGATGGCTGATAGATACATGTACCTTCCGATAATCGGACTCGCTATCATGGTCGTGTGGGGCGCTCCTGTCTTGACATCACGCCTGCGAATTCCCTCAACCGTCTTGGCGGGCGCTTTCGGTTTGATTGCTGTCCTTATGGTATTCGGAACTCGTTCACAGGCTGCGTACTGGAAAGACAATCTGACACTATTCAATCACGCTTTGTCGGTAACAAAAGGTAATCATCTGGCGCATACCAACCTCGGCGTGGCGCTCACAGATTCCGGAAATTTCCCCGAAGCCATAACACACCTCCGGCGGGCACTGCAATTAAGACCTAACGAGATACTCATCCGAAGTAATCTCGCCCGTGCTCTCGTGGAAGCCGGACAACTCAGCGAAGCGCTCGATCATTATAAGTTTATCCTCTCCCGCGTACCGCCAGATCCGCAGTTACGCAGAAGAATGGGTGATGTTCTTGCGGATCTGGGAAGAGCGGAGGAAGCCGTTGTTCACTACTTTGAAGCAATCCGCCTAGATACATCAGATTATTTTTCGCGGTTGAAGATTGCAGATCTATATGCCGAGACGGCTAAATTTGACGAAGCACGCGAGCAGTGCCGTATCGTGCTGGTGAGGGATCCGAAGAATTCACGCGCGCATGATATTCTTGGTATTATTGCGGGGCGTCAGCAGTTAAATGACGAGGCAGTCAGAGAGTTCTCCGAAGCAATTCGACTCGACTCGACAAATGCAGATGCGTACAACGATTTCGGGATCCTCTACGAACGTATGGGAAAACTCGCGGAGGCACTCGATATGTATCGGGCATCTATCAGAGTGAATCCCCGCCAATGGAACGCTCATTTGAGTATCGGAACCATTCTTGCCGGACAGGGTCAGTATGCGGATGCCGAGACTCACTGGAAACAGGCAATGGAAGCAAATCCGTTAAATGTCGATGTGCGCTCGAATCTTGGCCGGCTCTACGCCATGCAGAACCGGTTTGATGATGCCCGCCAGCAGTTCACGGAGGTCTTACGGATAGATTCGAATAATGTTCCTGCACATTATCATTTCGCCAATCTCCTCGTACAGGAGGGAAAGCTCGAGGAAGCAGAAACGCATTATGCAGCGGCAGTACGCATTGCCCCGGCATTCCGCGCAGCTCAGGAAGCTCTCCAATCGGTGCGCATACGGTTAAATCGCTGAGGCAGTAATTATCTAAGTCACACCCCCAGTTACATTCTGATAAATTTCACTTATATTATTCTCGGCTGTATGAATACGTAATAAGTTTTCACCATCCATCATGCTCCGGTATGAGAACCTTACCCTTAGTAAGAACCTCGATATGGAAAAACTTCTCGAGTTTTAACTGAAATCCATCCTTAACGGTTTCCTTCTCGCCTATTGAGGGGATGTTAGGATTTTCACTCTCAGTAAAATCCGCCATTATTAAACATTTTGGCCCCCGTTGATGAATTGAGATGCGTCTGTGTATTCATATTTGGATT
>CAYGXH010000473.1:0-2560 GCA_964353675.1 uncultured Chlorobiaceae bacterium | reverse complement strand
ACCCAGCATTTTATATTGGAATTAATTATCTTAAAGTACTAATTATTCAGAGACCGCATACCGATGTTCGTAACCCTTGGTAGAAAAGTAATATTCGCAGTAGCCGTGGTTTTTTTGGTCGCCGGAGGCTTGTTTGCATATTTTGCGCATCAGACCGGATATATGATGCTTGAAAAAGGGGCGCAGAACAAAGCACACGGCGTCGCGGAATTTGGTAAGGTAATACTTGAATATATCATGCTATCGGGTGAAACTGAAAAATTGCAGGAAGCAATGACACGGGTAGTCTCATCAAATCAGGCTCATGATGTTATTATCCTCAGAGAAGATGGTACTGTCAAACTTCGTGCGCGTCCCGAGAATCTTCATGATACCCTTCCTCTCGGACAATTCAGAGAATTGTCGCTCTATCCGGGCGACAAGTTTTTTCTTCAGCACGAGGGAGACTCTCTCTATGAGTACATCATCACCCCAATCGTCAAGAAACAGGATTGTTACCCCTGCCATCGGGATGCTGCACCGACTGTCGGTTACCTGGCTGTAAAAATTTCTATGGACGATGTTAGGAGTGTTGCGCTGGAACATCGCACGATGAACATTTTCATGACGGTAATTACATTTCTTGGATTAGCGGGTGTTGTTGTTGCAACATTGCTCTTTCTGGTTATCCGTCCGGTAAGCACGCTGCGTGACCAGATTTCCACCGTTGAGCGGGAGACCGAGCTTTTTGAACAGGGTGAGCATGTTCGATTCTCTGAACTCCGGGCATCAACCCGGCGCGATGAAATTGGAGGATTAATCAACGCTTTCAATGCATTAATCCGAAGATTGAATGCCGCAAATGACAAACTTCGCGAGCTGCATCATGTAAGACTGGAACATGCCGATCGGCTTGCCACGAGCGGTGAAATGGCGGCGAGTATTGCACACGAGATAAAAAATCCGATAGCGGGTGTGCTGGGTGCCCTGCAGGTCCTTCTGAGCGAACTGCCGCCGAATGACGAGAGGGGAGAGATCTTTGACGAAATGATATCCCAGCTGGAGCGTGTCAATCACACCGTCAATGACCTTCTCAGTTACGCGAGGCCGACGCCGCCGTCGTTCGCTGATGTAGATGTGGTGGATGTCGTCCGGAGGACCATTTCCCTGCTCTCGGGGCAATGTGCAAAAGGAGGTGTAAAACTCAGTGCGAAATTCAGCAGTCCTTCGATGGTGATTTATGCCGACAGGAAACAGCTTCAACAGGTTCTCTGGAACGTTATCATGAATGCTCAGCACGCGATTGCCGGAGAAGGGCGAATCGACATAAATGCGGAAGAAAGTGATGATTCAGTCATGATTCGCATCAATGATTCAGGGAGAGGTATTCCGCAACACGAAATCGAGGACATATTCAAACCGTTTTTCACCACGAAACACAAAGGAACCGGCCTCGGGATGACGATATCAAAACGAATCGTAGAGCAGCACAACGGAACGATAATCCTCAAGAGTGAAGTTGGCAAGGGCACGCATGTCACGATTACTTTACCCAGGAAACAGAACGACTTGTGATGACTTATGGGTTGTAAATCAATATTGGTCGTTGATGATGAAAAATTAATACGTTGGTCCCTGAACAAGGAACTCGGGAAGGAGGGATTCATCGTCTATGAGGCTGAACATGCGCAGGGGGCGTTGAGGGTACTTCGCGAGCAGGAGCCGGATCTTATAATACTCGACCAGATGCTGCCCGATGCCACGGGTCTGGATATTTTACCGGAGATTCACAGGATTGCACCCTCTCTGCCGGTTATCATTCTAACAGCCGTCGATAAGTCGCAAACTGCAGTACAGGCGCTGAAACTGGGAGCATTCGATTACATAACGAAGCCGGTCAATATCGAAGAGTTGAAGATCGTCATCGAAAAGGCGTGTGAGGCGACGCGTTTAAAGAGGCAGGTTGCACAGTTCGTAAAAGACCAGCAGGCAACTTGCGGTATGTATGGTTTACTCGGGGCTTCGCCTGCCATGCATTCAATCTGTGCAAAGATCAATAAAATCGCACAGAGCAGCGGGACCACCGTTCTCATTACCGGCGAGAGCGGTACCGGTAAGGAGCTTGCGGCAAAAGCGGTTCATTACATAAGCGACCGGCGTGATCGTCCGTTCGTTCCGATTAATTTTTCTGCTCTAACCGAGACTCTGGTTGAGAGTGAATTATTCGGTCACGAAAAGGGAGCTTTTACGGATGCCCGATCGCAGAAAAAAGGATTGTTCGAGATTGCTGATGGCGGAACGATACTGCTCGATGAAATCGGAGATACATCTCCGAAGGTGCAAGTAAAGCTCCTCCGGGTGCTTGAGCAGAAAATAGTTCAGCGGGTCGGCGGTACCAGAGATATACCGATCGATGTTCGTATTATTGCCGCAACGAACAGACCTCTTGAACTGCTTGTTGAGGAGGGAAAATTTCGATCCGATCTTTACTACCGGCTTAACGTCGCATCAATTCATATCCCACCGCTCAGGGAACGGGGGGACGACATTATCATCCTCGCCGAGTTTTTTCTCAACGAAT
>CAYGXH010000472.1:0-2570 GCA_964353675.1 uncultured Chlorobiaceae bacterium | reverse complement strand
ATTCAATACTTTTCTTATGTTTCAGAATTCCATGCAGTGTTCCCACGATACTCCCGGCGAGACAGACGAGATGGTCAAGAAAAAGGTACGGAATCATGAAGATCATCGCAAACAAACCTCTCACCTGCTCTAGGTAATTGAGGAACCTGATATTAAGGATAAGGTACATTCCCGCTGCACCAAACGCATACCAGTTCGGCAAATAACCGCTGAGGCATGCGACGACAGCCGCTAAGACAAAAACAGAGAAAAGTGTGGAGAGGACGAATTCAGGATAGACATTTACAAATCCCATACGAAACGATTTAGCAGTTTCCCTGAATCGAACTGCAAGGGATGCAAAACCAAAACTTCGGTGAAATTCGTTTTTGATGAATGAACCAAGATTATAATTTTTCAGGTGCTCTACCTCAATATCCATATTTAAAGTTATATTGAGTCGCGCATGGGCGAATCGCTTTCCGAGCTCTATGTCGTCGTGTCCATGCCTGGCAAGAAGTTCTACATCGAAACCTCCCAACTTCCCGAAGGCGATTTTCTTTATTCCGGAAATAGAACCGAAAAGCCAGTCGATGGCCGGCGGACTTTTTAAATAGGAATACCGGACCCAGAGGTTCTTGTACTGACTGACGAACGACTCGTGCCTATGACGGGCGGTGTATATCCCGACAACTGCATCGATGTACGGTTCTTCAAGGGTCTCGACAATTTCAAGCATCGTTTCACGGCGGATGAGTATGTCGGCATCAACAAACATCAGGATATCGCCGCGGGCAGTCATGGCTCCAATGTTGCGGGCGTTATTAGCGCCTGTGCCGTCCGTTGCAGAAATTACCGTGCACTGTAATCCGCGCGCAATATCCGCAGAATTATCAGATGAATGATCGTCTATCACAATAATTTCGAAATTCCTGTAATACGACCGCTTAACAGAACGGATACACTGCCCAAGTGTTTTATCGCCGTTCTTCACCGGAATTATTACTGAAACGAGAGGCTGCTGTGGACTTTCACTCATTATTTGATGTCCGAATGGTTGCTCTTCAGTATTTTGAAAACTTCTCTGGCAATCTCCCGCGCACACGTCAGACCGGGTGATTCAATACCGATCAGGTTCACAACCCCAGGCAAATCTTTGTCGGTTTCCTCATGGATGATGAAATCTTTTGTCTCTTTCTCCGATCCGATCAATTTTGGTCTCACACCAACCTGGTCAGGCAACATATCCTCGAGCTCCAATAACGGGAAGTAGCGTTTTACAGCGCCGTAGAAAAATTCCCTCCTTGAATCATCAAATTTGTACCAATCCCGTTCAGGAATGGTTGAATCAATATATTCAGTGTCAGGGCCAAGTTTGACTTTTCCACTCTTATCAATCGTTGTGTGAATACCAACAGACACAAGATGTTCGTGCGGCAAAGGATATACAAGATGGGAAATCATCCGACTTTTTGCAGGAGATACTGCATAATAATGTCCACGGTTGTGATGGAGGCGATATCCGGCTTTATCGATGTCTATGCCGAACGACTCGGCAACTTGGTCGGCGTGCAGACCCGCAGAATTAATGACGTAACGAGTTTCAAGCGTGATGGTCTCCCCATTAGCGTCCTCCAGCGTTATGCGGTACGATTGATTCTTCCGATCGGCGCCAATATAAGTAACGTTGAATACGGCATCTGCTCCATATCCCTTCGCCTCGGTGAGGTACGACTTCATGAGTTCGTGCGAATCCATAATCCCTGTCGTTGGAAGGAAGAGTGCGGCGGAACATGTGATAGACGGTTCTAGCTTTCTTGCTTCCTCGACGTCAAGAATTCGCAGTCCTTCCACACCGTTCGAGATTCCCCGCTTGTACAACATTTCAAGAGGACCGATTTCTTCTGCTGTGACCGCGACAATGAGCTTTCCGCATTTCCGGTCCCAAACGCCGAAACGTTCACATTCGGAATAGAGATTCGTGTTTGCCTGAACACAAAGGCGGGCTTTAAGTGAACCGGTCGGATAATATATACCGGAATGGATCACTTCGCTGTTCCGACTGCTCGTTTCCATTCCAAACGATTCGTGTTTCTCGACCAAAACCGTACGGAGTCCGTGCATAGCGCTTTCCGCCGCGCATGCAAGACCGACAATACCGGAACCGATGACCAGAACATCCGCTTCCATATCAACCGGCTCCAAGGAGACGTTTAACGGCGTGCCGTGATTTCGATGTTGGCGAAAAGAAAATATTTTTCAATATAGAAAACATAATCGCAGTAGTGAACGATGCGGCATAGCTATAATAATTCAGTTGTAACGGACTTCCCCAGTATCGTCTTGATACTTTGTGCATTTCCCGGACGTAAGAAGGGATAACTTTAGCCACGTTTTGTCCCGTTTTCGACTCGGGGTACATCCGCAGATTTGCGAGGGGCTGAGGAATATAGTGAATTTGAGAGTATTGACCAAGCCGGATAATAAAGTCGTAATCCATGGCATAGTTGAGATTCTCATCGAGGTAACCTATTGCCTCCAATACACTTTTGCGGAAGAAGAGCGCAGGCTGGACGAACTCGTAACACCAT
>CAYGXH010000471.1:0-2576 GCA_964353675.1 uncultured Chlorobiaceae bacterium | reverse complement strand
AGAGTTCTGCGCCGGAGGCGCATGAGCCTTCGGCTCAAAATCTCTCCCTCTCCGCCACCCCACAATCTATCAATAATCAAGCTTTAATAACATTGAATACCTAAGCCGAGAGTTCTGCGCCGGAGGCGCATGAGCCTTCGGCTCAAAATCTCTCCCTCTCCGCTTACCTGCGTCCCAGAAGAAGGCGAATAAAAAAATGAATCCCTACACTTCATTTCTGATCACAATCATTCTAATCCTCTCGCTAATCGATCCATTATCAGCACAATGGCAGCAAACAAATGCACCGTTAGGCCCCTCTGGCATTTATGCTCTTGCACTGCAAGGGAACAATCTTTACGCTGGGATTTATAGCATGGGAGTTTATCTCTCGACCGATCAAGGAACAATCTGGGTAAAGAGAAATAATGGTCTTAATCGTTTCAAACAGGGGTAGTGTATAAACTACCCCTTTGTATTTTAATCTGATAAAAGGTGAGAAATTTGTTCCCTACGTATTGATATTACCGTAAGATTTATTTAACTTCACTCTATAGCAAGGAATCCTTTCAGTAAATACATTTATAATATTATCGGGGGTGAGTTATGAAGAAATCTATCAGTTTTAAATGCATCATCCAATTGTCAATATCCTCGATACTTTTTGTTCAATTAAATATTGCACAATTACCTGCTGGCGAAACAATTAATTACACTCAAAAGCAATTGAATTCAGATAGTCGCCATCTGCAGTCAGTATCACTTCATTCCGATTCAATCCAGGTTGAATCCGGATGGAATTTGATATCGCTACCTTTAATTGTAACTGACGGTTCGAAAAGTACCCTTTTCCCATCCGCTATTTCTGATGCATTTATCTATGAGGGCAGTTACCAACCGGTCGAAACACTGAAAAGTTGTATCGGATTTTGGCTGAAATTTGATTCGTCTGAAACCATACACTTCGTCGGAGAACCATTTAACGAGTATACCATTACTGTCAGGAGGGGCTGGAATTTGATTGGTGCGGCATCTTCACCTGCAATCGCAGATTCAATAAAAAGTATGCCATCGGACATAATCGTATCAGAAATCTTTAAATATGTTCCGAGTCTCGGGTATTTGTCGGTAGATACTTTGCAACCGGGGTCCGGGTACTGGATAAAAGCCAATGAAAATGGGGTATTGTACTTAAAATCGATAGAAACTTCATGTCCGGGAATTCCAACGGTAGAATACGGCGGTAAAATATATAACACAGTTCAGATCGGAGACAAGTGTTGGTTGAAGGAGAATATGAATATCGGAAACATGATACAGGGATCCGAGTCTCAGACAGATAATGATATCATCGAGAAGTATTGTGATGATAACAATCCGGGGAATTGTACGGCATATGGTGGATTATATCAGTGGGATGAAGCGATGCAGTATGCAACAACTCTGCATAGTCGAGGTATTTGTCCGATTGGGTGGCGTATACCAACACCCTCAGAGTTTGCGAGTCTTGGAGCTGACGGTAATGCGTTGAAGGCCATTGGTCAGGGTAGTGGAGACGGTACAGGCACAGATAAGACAGGATTTTCTGCGCTTCTCGCTGGCTTCCGGAATACAGACGGTAATTTCAGTTCATTGGGTTCTTACGCGTACTTTTGGACAGATTCGTTAGGGGGGTATGCTGACGACCGATTATACTATCACCTTGCGTATAATAATAATGTGGTATTATATAATTATACAGATAAGGCGAGAGGATTTAGTATTCGCTGTATAAAGGATCCGGGGATGGTAAACCGACCGCCTGATTTTCCTTTCAATCTCTACCCGGCGGATAGTGCAACCGATATCCCTACAACAGTCACCCTGACGTGGACATGTACCGATCCGGATGATGATCCGTTGAGGTATGATATTTATTTTGGTACTGACAATCCTCCCGGTACGGTGGTATCATACAATCAGGAAAATACAAGTTTGCATCTTTTTGATTTAACAACGGGTACCACGTACTACTGGAAGGTTATAGCGTGGGATAATTATTTCAATTCTACAAGCGGACCGGTATGGAAATTCACGACTTCTGAATCGGAGACGGGCACACCTTGTCCTGGATTAGATACTGTATATTATGAGGGTAAAACGTATCACACAGTCTTGATCGGGAGTCAATGCTGGTTGAGAGAGAATCTTGATGTCGGTATTAGGATTGATAGCCTGCAAAATTCCACTAACAATGGAACGATTGAAAAATATTGTTACAGTAGTTTTTCTCCAAATTGTGATACATATGGCGGGCTCTATCAATGGAATGAGGCGATGCAATATTCAACCACACCGGGAGCACGCGGCATTTGTCCGGAAGGGTGGCATGTACCAACATATACAGAATTTCAGACCTTGAGTACCTCAGTAGGCACTAGCGGTAATGCATTAAAAGCGATCGGGCAGGGATCAGGCGGTGGAGCGGGCACAAACACGAGTGGATTTTCCGGGTTGCTTGCGGGTTACAGGACCGGCATTGGTAACTTCAGCCTTCTCACCATCAATACTCACTTTTGGGGTTCCAATGAATACGATACAGCAAACGCAAATATAAT
>CAYGXH010000470.1:0-2584 GCA_964353675.1 uncultured Chlorobiaceae bacterium | reverse complement strand
GAAGACACCAAGCTCCGCCGTAATGTTGCATTGAAATTTCTTCCGTCAGAACTTACATCCGATCAAGATGCAAAGGAGCGATTCATACACGAAGCCCAGGCAGCATCAGCGTTAGACCATCCAAATATTTGTACTGTATACGAAGTAAACGAAACCCACGATGGCTCATCATTCATTGCAATGGCATGTTATGAAGGAGAGACTCTCAAGAAAAGCATTGAGCGCGGAGCACTGAGCGCGGAGGAAGCGATTAACATTGTCATTCAAGTCGCACAGGGTTTAGGCCGCGCCCATGAGGCGGGCATCATCCACCGTGACATCAAACCGGCCAATATTATGATCACCAACCGGGGAGAAGCGAAGATCCTCGACTTCGGGTTGGCAAAACTGAGCACGCAGACACGACTGACCAGAACAGGAGCAACCGTTGGAACAGCGGCATATATGTCGCCTGAGCAGGCCCGGGGAGATACACTGGATCATCGCACCGACATTTGGTCTCTGGGTGTTGTGCTCTATGAGATGATAGCTGGCAAACTGCCCTTCAAAGGTGATTATGAGCAAGCGCTGATTTATTCCATCCTGAATTCCGATCCGGAACCACTGGCAACTGTTCTCTCAGATGTTCCTCCCGATATAGATAAGATCATTCTTAAAGCTCTTGCCAAGAATCCAGTCGAACGATACCAAAACATCACCGAGATGCTGGTTGATCTGAAGACGGTGAAAGCAGGGCAAGAATTAGAAATAAAAGGTAAAATACCAAAGACGCAAAAACAACGAAGGCAGAGACGCAGAATATTGATCGCGTTAGCCGCTATGGTGATAATAGTCACCACTGCCGTTCTCTATTATTCTGCAAGCAAGGGTGAAGTAATCGATTCAATTGCAGTAATGCCTTTTGAAGATCTTACAAAGGATCCGACACAACGATATTTTTCAGAAGGATTGACAGATGAGCTCATAACTAAGCTTTGGCAAATTGGTGCGTTGAAAGTGCTGCCGTTGAAATCTGTCATGTCTTACCAGAATAGTACCATGAGTTATTCAGAGATCGGTAGAAAGTTGCGGGTAAAGGGATTGATTGTCACTACGATGCTGAAAGTAGGTGAACAAATCCGTATGACACCACGGCTGATCGATGTGACAACGGAAGATATTCTATGGACGAATAGTTTTGAGCGCAACATGAGCGATATCTTTGCGTTGCAAAGCGAGCTATCACAGGCGATTGTACGAGAAGTGCGCGTAATAGTCAAACCAGAAGAGCAAATCCGACTTGCAGATCTAAAGAAGGTTGATCCCAAAGCACACGATGCCTATCTCATAGGCCGCTATCTCACTGAGACATACAACTCCCCGGAGATGAGAAGAGGTGTTGAATATTTAAAACAAGCTATAAACATAGATTCAAATTATGCTTTAGCATACGCAGCTCTGGCTGGTGCCTATAGTTTACTCAGTCAAAATCAGGATATTTCTCCTCAGGAAGGGTATCAATTAGCAAAAGCAGCTGCTTCGAAGGCATTGGAGAAAGACGAAACGCTTGCGGAAGCCCATACTGCCATAGCAGGTTTATATTCTAACATTAATTTTGACTGGGATAGTGAACGTGCTGAAAAAGAGTACAAGCGAGCCATCGAATTAAATCCCGGTAGTGCTTTGGTGCATCATATGTATGCGGCTTTTTTATCATCAATAGGTCGGCATGATGAATCTATATCGGAACAAAAACATGCGGTTGAGCTTGATCCTTCTTGGGAGAGAGGGAATATTTTGTTAGGATTTCGTTATTATTATGCACGACGGTACGATGAAGCTAAGGAAAAATTCAAACAGATGTCGGCAATAAATCCTAATAGTATTTATTACCACATGTTTCTGGGAATGACATACTTGGAATTATCCATGTACGATTCAGCCCGTAGTGAATTTGGGGTATGCAAGAAACTGGAACCAAACAATCTCAACATCAACATCTGTTTTGCGGATCTCTACGGACATACAGGAAAATGGGATGAAGCAAAACGACTTCTTGATGACGTGATGAAAAATTCTAAAAATGGTTTTGATTATTCAGCAGCAAGTATCTATGCAGAGTTCGGCAGTCAAGCCGAATCAAAAAAATGGCAGGAGAAAACGATGGATCATTTTGAAAATCTTTACGAGCGTCGGGATATTCCATTGAATGTTGAATTTAAAACCGATCCGCAGTTTGATTTCATGCGTTCAGAGCCGCGGTTCAAAGCATTTTTAATAAAACTTGGGTTAGAGAAGTGATCCACCAAAAAGATGGCGGACAGTTCGGCCAAACGATATCACATTATAGAATTCTTGAGAAATTGGGCGAGGGCGAGATGTCCCAAAACTTCCTACGAGCGCAGCGAGTAGTTGAAGTTTTGAGGATCCCGCTGCAGCGAAGCGGAAGCGGGAGGCGTGGTCTATGATTGGACAGACGATTTCACATTATAAGATTCTTGAGAAATTAGGGGAGGGAGGGATGGGAGTCATTTATAAAGCCCACGATACCAAACTCGACCGTGACGTTGCCCTGAAATTCCTTCCACCAGATCTTAACCGCGAT
>CAYGXH010000469.1:0-2596 GCA_964353675.1 uncultured Chlorobiaceae bacterium | reverse complement strand
CGGTGTGAGAGAAATTGAACATTTTCTTGCTCGGAAAAAAGATGAAGCCTCTGACTGGACTGCGAGAAAATATTACATTCACCTTGCAAGCGCTTTTGAAACGGCTAAACGCTGGAATTACATTACATCAAATCCATTTCGTAAGGTTCAGAAACCGAAAACAATTGAAATCCAACCTATTTTCCTGACAAAGGAAGAAATGATATCATTGTTGAATAAGGTAAACGATGAGCAGCTGAAGAATCTTTATATATTGGCCGTGTCCACAGGGCTAAGACTGGGAGAAATCCTGAATCTCCAATGGAGTGATATTGATTTTACTTTAAAACAGCTGCATGTAAGGAACTCTGAAACATTTACCACGAAAAGTAGGAAGAACCGCTCCATCCCTTTAAATGAACAATTATATACAAGGCTTATAGATATGCATTGTGTTTCCAGTTCCGAATTAATATTTCATATTAAAGGTAGGATGTTGCAGGCTGAAAAAGTATCAAAAACATTCAAGGGATATATAAGAATAGCGGGTCTCAATAAAAAATTGCATTTTCACAGCCTTCGTCACACATTTGCCTCTTGGCTGGTCCAAGACGGAGTATCCATTTACGAGGTCCAGAAGCTCTTAGGTCACTCAAATATCAGCGTTACTCAGGTATATTCCCACTTACAGCCTGAGAAGTTGCATGCTACGGTTAATAGGATATCTATACAAATGAATTGAAACCAGTTTCAACTTTATCACGTTGTGATTGTATTACTGATAGAGTATGAATTGGTGGATTAGTGGGTGGGAAGTCCCAGCTGGAAAGAGTTGGGATTTTTTTTGGTGGGTAGGGGGGTACACCCAAGCCAGCCCCCCGGTGGTATGTCTTGAAGGTAGACACCCTCAAGGAATAAGCATTCTTATTTCCTCAAATACTGAAAATCTCATGGGGGGTACACCCCAAAGTGGGAGTGCCGTTTCCTTCGGTAGTTGATATGTTGATATTCACCCAGAAATTGAATAACTTTATTTGTTTCAAGGGAATTTCTATAGTCAGTCCATTCCGGAGATTATGAGGGGTGTATTATGAAGATAGATATAAAATTACGTGTATTCTTAATGATATGTCTCTTAATATGTGGATGTAAGCCAAAAAGTATACCGACAGAACCAAAGCTGCCTCCAGCCATACCCATTTTACAATCACCACTTAACAATGCTATTGAGGTCAAAATTCCTGTAACTTTGAGTTGGTATACAAGTAGCAATGCTCTAAGTTATGGTTTACAAGTTTCAACAGATAGTCAATTTGTAAATAAGGTATACGATACGAGTGGTATTCAATCAACATTTATGAAGATAAGTGGGCTTGACTATTCGACAATATATTATTGGCGTGTTAATGCGACAAATGATAACGGAACGTCTTTCTGGTCAACACCTGTTTGGTCATTTAAAACTGATGTTATGCCGTGCCCCGGAACACCGACTGTAGAGTATGGTGGGAAGGTATACCATACCGTACAGATAGGCAGCCAATGCTGGTTAAAAGAGAATTTAGATATTGGCATAATGAAGGAATTAAGTGATACTTTGAAAGACAATGGCGTAATAGAGAAACATTGTTATGATGATAATCCTGTAAATTGCACAGGACGAGGTGGCTTATATGTATGGGATGAAGCGATGCAGTATACGGCATCACCGGGAGCAAGGGGTATCTGTCCGCTCGGGTGGCATATACCGACAAGAATAGAATTTGATACTCTCAGGCTAAAAGTCAATGAGAACGGTAACGTATTAAAAGCTGTAGGACAAGGAGTACCACCAGGTGGAGAAGGAACAAATACAAGTGGTTTTTCTGCATTGCTTGGGGGTCGCAGTAATTCAATTTGGGGTTATTCCGATTGGTCGGAGGCAGCATATTATTGGAGCTCAACGGAATTAGATTGGAGCGATGCATACGAAATGCGCCTAAAGTCGAGCTCTGGTCAGATATTACTCACTGATATCTTAAAGTTTTCCGGTCTCAGTATTCGTTGCCTCAAGGATTAGTGCGCTTGAGATTTTATTAAATCCCAGCCCCCCACGGTTGGGATTTTTTTTGTCACATAATTTGTGATTTTCCTGTAACATTTCCAGCTATAAACCTGTCACATATTTCAATACATTTTGTGTAGCATAAAATGTGACATTGGGGGGGTACCTAAAATTCAAGGGGGGAAGGGTCGGGGGGGTACACGAATATTTTTAGTAAATAAGAATTCTTTTTCCCCCACATTTCAAAAATCTACCCCCCCGTATACCCCAAAGTGGGAGTGCCGTTTCCTTCGGTGATGTTATGTTGATATTGGGATAGAAGTACTTTATATTGGTCATAAAATTGTGTCGTAGCAACCTACCAATTGGGATTTAAAAGGATTATGAAGTATTTACGTTTCTGTATTGGTATAATCATACGAGTATTTTTACTCCTTATCCTTCCTTTATTACTTTATTCCTGTAAAGATTCACCTCCAGCTACCACAAATCTGAATGTTGAAGTAATATATCCAAAGAATAATAGCACAATTGTAGATACTACTACGATTGAAGTTTTAGCAGTAGATGACA
>CAYGXH010000468.1:0-2614 GCA_964353675.1 uncultured Chlorobiaceae bacterium | reverse complement strand
AAACTGTGTACCGTTCTCGATGCGGCGAACATAGATCTAAAATGTTACGATGACGCTATGTATAAGAAACTTGCCGCGGGGAGCGTCGATCCGGTGCTGAAGTCTTTACGTGTATTCAGGGAGGAGGGAGTGTGGCTGGAAATTACGAACCTGGTAATTCCCGGGTGGACGGATGATCTGGAGATGATAAAAAAAATGTGTACCTGGCTTGCTGCGAACGGTTTACACGAAACACCGCTTCACTTCAGTCGGTTTACTCCCATGTACAAACTGACTCAGCTTCCTCTTACGCCGGTATCGACGCTGGAGAAAGCACGGGAGATCGCACGTGGAGCGGGAATCCGATATGTATACATAGGAAATGTACCGGCACACACTGCAGAGAGCACGTATTGCCACAATTGTGGTTCACTTATTATTGAGCGGCGTGGATTTACAATTCTCAAGAATACATTGCAGAACGGAACTTGCAGTGTTTGCAAAGTAAAAGTAGCGGGTGTGTGGAAGTGAACCAGCAATCTGGAACCTGTCCAGAACATGTAGGTCGGAATGGCATTCCGACCTACACATCACTAGTTAACCTTGCGAAGGTTTGTTATGTTTAAGCAAAGTGAACCTTCGCAAGGTTTGCTTTGTCATAATTTCGGTCATTCAACGTTTACAATTTTTATTCTTGAACTCCCGCCGCGGACAATTGTAATGCAGCGCCTGGGTTTGTCAAAGAAATCAGCCAGGATAGAAACAAGCTTCTCATTCGCTTTACCGTCAACCGCCGGGGCTGTCACGCTCACTATGTAGTTGTGCTCATCAATGGGTACGATTTTATTCTTACGTGCATGAGGCTTGGTGCGGACGGTGATTTTCATGGCAATATATTATTCCACATCCCTTCCCGTCAATTGCTTCAATGCCTCGCGGTACAATTCCGAAGTCCGCTCGATAACCGAATCAGGCATCATAGGTCCCGGAGGCTGCTTGTTAAATTTAATCGAGATGAGGTAATCACGGACGAACTGTTTATCGTAGCTTTCCTGGGCTGACCCCGCCTTATACTTGCTCTGCGGCCAGAAGCGGGAAGAATCGGGCGTGAGCAATTCGTCGATGAGGATCAGGTCGCCGTTGAAGATACCAAATTCCATTTTTGTATCTGCAATGATAATTCCTTTACTCTCGGCAAGTTTTGTGGCACGATGGTATATTTCAATGCTCAAATCACGCACCTTATTCGCCACAGCCGGTCCGAGTATTTCTGCCGCTTTTTTAAATGGAATGTTCTCATCGTGACCGACATCCGCTTTTGTTGACGGCGTGAAGATCGGTTCGGGAAGTTTCGATGATTCTACCAGTCCGTTGGGCAGACGAATGCCGCAGATAGTTTTCGTTTTTTTATATTCCGCCCATCCGGATCCGGAAATATATCCTCTGACAATACACTCCACAGCAAGAGGCTGTGCTCTCTTAACAACGATGCTCCTCCCCTTCAGCTCACCCACATACGGTTTGCACTCTCCCGGGAATGAATTCACATTAGTTGTCACGATATGGTTCGGAATTATGTCTCCGACAAGATTGAACCAATAATTCGATATCTGCGTGAGGACTTTCCCTTTGTAGGGAATCGGCTGAGGCATCACGACGTCGAATGCCGACAGGCGGTCGGATGCCACTATGAGGAGGTGCTCTCCCAGATCATAAATATCCCGCACTTTCCCACGTTTAACAAGTTTCAGTCCTGCAAAATCCGTTTGAAATATTCCTTTGTCGTGATGTGTCATAATTTCAGGCGCCCGTAAATTGCTGATATATTTAATTAATTATTTCTGCGACGACGTATGGTCGTGGATAATTTTCCACCCGTCATTAAATTTCTGAAGAATGAGAGTGAATACACCTTTCGGTGCATCGAGTTCACGCTTTAGTTTCCAGTTACCCAGAATCCACGCCGCGTTCTTTGATAACAGTGAAAACCGGAGATCTGAAAAAGACAGGATCCCCATTTTTGAGCTTGAATTATAGGTCTTTTTGTATTTTTCAAGAGTTGACTTCCAGCCGCGCTGAACGTTGCCGCCGCTCGTAAATAGCAAACTGTCCGAATGCCAATAACCCTCCATGTATCCCTCAATATCCCCGCTGTTCCAGGCTTTACACTGGGCATCTAAAAGTGCACGGATCTGTTGTACGGCGTAAGCCGTATCAGCTGAAGATTGTGTGATTACAGAAGCATATATCAGTAATATCAGGGTGCAGAGTGATCCGATGCGGAACATCTTAATTTTACCCTTTCTCAATGTATAAATGAATTTTTTTTATTCACCGCGCAGTGCAGGATATCGAGGTATTCATTCCGGGATATTTCAACTGCACCGAGGCGCCTGAGATGCGGTGTCATAAACTGGGTATCGAGGAGCTGATAGCCTGCATTCCTGAGATGATCAACAAGGTACACAAGTGCAACCTTCGATGCATCGCGCACGATGCTGAACATGGACTCACCGAAAAAGGCTGATCCTATGGAGACACCGTAGAGCCCTCCAGCGAGGACCCCGTCTTTCCATGTCTCTATGCTGTGTGCGTGATCGATATTATAGAGCTTCAAGTAACTCTGTATTACCTC
>CAYGXH010000467.1:0-2626 GCA_964353675.1 uncultured Chlorobiaceae bacterium | reverse complement strand
CAGTCCTTACCACGTGAGCGCGACGCAGCACAAGCGAGGGGGAGCTGGAACTGGAAGGGTGGGCGGAGCCCGTCAATATTCGAGATAATTTTTCTTTTTACTTTGTAAATAATGACTTCTTAAGCGGCGGCGGGGGGGCGTCGTCCGACCCGGCGACTGCCGAGGGAGGGCGCGCCCCCCCGCCGCCGCAACGGTGACCGGGGGGAACCATGTAGGGACACCCGGAAACCGTGTTGTTGTCCGACCCACCGAATCAAGAGGATTACATATTAAGAAATCAATACGCGCGAAAATCCTCTTGTGAGGGGTCGGATGCCTTTTGACGTGCGCACGTGCCTTTTCAAAGCGGGCGGAGGGGCACAGATTCCCTCTTGCCCCGTAGCCCGTGCCTTTTTTAACAGCGCTTCGATTACCAAAGGCGCATCGGGTGTAAAATGGCTTATGGCGGTAATTTTTCAATATTTGTTAGAGGTAATATTATAGGACCGGCATCAGCGGAGAATTTTAAGAATTTGGTAAATAAATATGTAATTAAAATTGACGATGAATCAGAATTGAATGAAGGGGTTTTTGCAGGGTATGTTCACACTTTTAGATGGGCAGGAATTCCGAAAGATATGGTAGCTGTTGCAAATGCGAAGAAAGAGATAAGAGATGTAATAGATAGATTTTTTTCTATGTGGTATTATGATATCATTATAAAACTGATTGAAAAAGAAGGTGGTTAAGATGCCTAAAGCAATATTTACGATGTCAGGTGAAATAGCTGCGTTCGACCGGATTGATGATGTATATAAAGCGCTGAAAAGAGAAGGTTCAAAGTTGCTTTTAGATTGGGAAATAACTGTTACAGCTGAATTTAAAGAAAATATATCAGGGATAATACAATAAAGATGAGTGGCCGGCTGCCTTACGTTACTCGGCGAAAATATCCGCACATGATAGCAGAAGAAGCGGAGATATGGGGGCGCTTTGTCAATAATTATCCGGATAGGTTCGATTCTGTTGATTATGATTTCCGGGTCGGTGAAGGACAACAGCTCGAGCTTGAATTTCCGGAAAATTATGGTCGGATGATTACGATGCTTTCGCAACATCGTATCGATGTGCTTGGCTGGGTAGGTGAGCAGCCGACAATCGTTGAGGTTAAGGCAAGAGCGGTAATATCGACTTTAGGTCAACTTATAGGATACGGTGTGCTTTTCCTCGAGGGATTTAAGAGTCTGGGCGTTCCGGATCTGCTTTGTGTGTGTGGGTCGATAACAGAAGATGTTAAGTTCGTTTTCAAAGACCAGGGGATCCCGGTGGTGATAGTTTAAGTGAGCTCGATAGCGTTCACGGGAAATCGTGACTATACGGACCGGGCATCGCTGTACCGGGGTCTTGATAAGGTGAAGGCGGACCGTTACTATTTTGGTGGTGCCCGAGGTGCTGACACGGATGCGCTGCAATACATCAAACGCACCCAGCCGGCGTCAGAGCGGGTTGTTGTTGTTCCGAATAGGTGGGTTGATCAGCCGGTGGCTGTTCGAACGGTTATAAAGGCTGACGCTACAAAAATTGTTGAGATGGGAAACTCGGGTCCTGACAGATATCAGATCCGCAATAGGTACATGGTAGATAATGCGGATCGTGTTGTGGCTTTTACGGATGGCAGGAAGTCGGGTGGAACGTACAATACAATTCAATACGCACAAAGTCAAGGAAAGGGTGTTGATGTTATACAATGGTATGATTTTGATAAGAATGTGATCTACGCGAAAAACGAGGCTGAGCTCCTCGAGTGGGTAAAAGAATGTGAAGCAAACAATGTTCCGAAGCTGACGATCAAAGGAATGGTTGTCGGAGCAATGAAGAAATTTCCGAAGTCAAGTTGGCCGAAGATTTTAGATGCGTTACATAAATTACGATAATGCTTGTGTCTTGACTTCCTCTTGTAATTGATTGTGCTGGTTTGACTTATCGCTTGAATAGGGGCGGTTTACAAAGTAAAAACAAAAAAACAACGTCGCTTTAAGTGATGCCAGGGAGCTGTGGACCGCCGGCGCCTGGAAGGACCCGATGAACTGTAAAGTATTGAAAGATAACAACATTGTTTATTTCATATATAGTTCAAAAAGTATTATATGTCGTTTTACGTAAATCAATGGGGGTTGTGATGGAGAAGCTACTCGCGAAGATCATCGAGGAAATGTTCAAGCGCCTTTCGCCGGAGATGAGGAAACTGCTCCAGGATAAGGTAACGGAGCTTGAAAAAATGGCGCATTCGACAGTGAATCCCTGGGACGATATCCTGGTAATGATACTAAAAACCGTGCTGGGGATGGCGTAAGAGTATAGGCTGGCATGGTGGGTGCCGGTGAATACCGGATCAGAAAGAAGTTTATCTGATCCGGTTTTTTTATGGGTTTCTGGAGGACCTCCAGGAATGTTGATAACTTTTTAAAATGTGGAAAACTGACTTTGTGAGGAAGTCATCTTGACTTTGTGAGGAAGTCATCTTGACTTTGTAGGGAAGTCGGGTTTGACTTTGTCAGGAAGTCATCTATTATAGGAAGCCTTTAGAATTGATATTAAAGAATAGAAGTAAGAGGTGTGAAACTGAAAGCAAAAAAATGTTGCTAAG
>CAYGXH010000466.1:0-2647 GCA_964353675.1 uncultured Chlorobiaceae bacterium | reverse complement strand
TCATAGAGCCAGATGTCCATGTTTTGTGACTGATAAACATCGAATGCTATTTTCTTTTCATCAGGAGAAAGAGTAACAGTACTATACTCCGCCGGTTCTGCAATTTTACCGTGCGATGTACCTCTGCGGTCAAACCATTCGAGCTGAAAGCCTGATCGTGCAGTGCCTGCCTGATAGACCAATATACCATTTTGTGAAACCGAGAAGACTGCACGATTAAATCCCAGATCATATTCAACCGGTTCTGCAATTGGGATGGCATCGCCAGAGGTTTCGAGTTTGCTGGCATCAAACGGTTGGGCCATGAGGGTTTTCTCACGAAGATAAATCAAACAACCGGATGCATACACCACGTTTCCTTTCGTAGGCATCAATCGTTTATTCACTTTCCCATCCAACGAAGCCACGACACAGGCATCCTCTTCCCGCTCAACGCCGCCGAAACTTGAGCGAGAAAAATATAAGAAGTGTTTGCCATCAGGAAGAAAGTGAGACCAACGATGGGTCACTTCACGGTGGCTGCTGTCAAGTTTTGTCACAGCAGTGGCAGTACCACCTCCCGATGGAACTTGGTATATCGGATCACCGGCACTTGGCGAGAAAATAACGACACCATCCTGACTCCACGATCCGCCACGACCATCCGACGCGCTGCAAATTGTTACAGAAGGTCCGCCTGATGCTTCAATTCTTTTCATCTTCCCGGATTGAAAGAATCCAATGTAGCGATTGTCAGGTGACCAGAAGGGGTATGATGCCCCTTCTGTCGTGGGAAGCTCTTTAGCATTGAGCTCATTGAGTGTTCTCACCATAAGATGCGTCTTGCCCGACGAATCTGCTGCAACAAACGCCAGCATACTTCCATCCGGTGAAAGCGCAAAATGACCTCCACCAACACCGACCGATTGCATCGCAAAAGTTAATTTTTCCGGAGGAAGAATATTGGCCCTGATGGTCTGAATTTCTGTTGATGGAAGATTGAAATACAATATCCCGAACGTTACCATAATGATAAAGAATAAAGCCGCTACGATCCATGCGAAAGGAAATCCTTTCGAAGATTTAATATCCTTCACTCCGTTCAGGGCAGGCTCTTCGAAAGGCTGAGCCCCTTCGGAAGTTTTTAGGATTGGTCGGGCCGCGGTAATGCGACTCAATCGCTGCCGGCTCGATTCACGCCGGAATCGCTTAAGGTCGAGAGAGACCTGAGCAATGGACTGAGTTCTTTCCCGCGGATCTTTTTCAAGACATTCAAACACTATCGCATCGAGATTCGGATTGATTTCCGGTTTGATCGAGGACATAGGAGCCGGATCAACGTTGACAATTTCATAAGCTAAAGCAGTCTCATGAAGACCTTTAAAAGGAAGCTGACCGGTGAACATTTCGTATAGTAAAACACCAAACGAAAAAATATCCGAACGATGGTCGGCATCCTGTCCCTGCACCTGTTCAGGCGACATGTAGCCCGCGGTTCCGACTGTACTTCCCTCTTTCGTTAAACGCGTAACATTGCCTCTCAGCTTTGCAAGTCCAAAATCCATAATCTGAGCAATGCCGTCCTTGCGAATCATGATGTTTTCCGGCTTGATGTCTCTGTGGACAATGCCCTTCTCGTGCGCAGCAGCCAAACCATCGGCGACCTGAATTCCGATATCAATCGCCTTTTTCAACTGTAAGGGCGATTCATGTCGAAGATCCGCCTTATCTTTGGCGGAAATCGCCCCTACGGCAGCCCGCAATGTCTGCCCATCAATGAAATCCATTACGATAAACATCTGGTGGTCATGTTCCTGGATGTCATGAATGGTACATACATTGGGATGGCTCAACGCAGAGGCAGCTTTGGCTTCCTGAATGAAGCGTTCCCTCGCATTCGGGTCTCTGGTTAGCTCAAGAGGAAGGAATTTCAGGGCGACGTCGCGGTCGAGTTTGGTGTCGTGGGCTTTATATACAACACCCATACCCCCTTCACCGATTTTCTCTATAATTTTATAGTGGGAAATAGTCAGCCCAATCATAGTTTCTCCTGTCGAGGTGATGCGTGTAGAAGATCCACCGTTTCATTGGCGGACCTCGTCCCTACAATAAATAATTTATGCGATATGGTTTGACCGATCATGGCCTATCATCCTCCAGCCCCTCATTAACGAGAGGCACGCTCGGTTCCAGGTTCATCTTCCGCAGTAGGGCCTGATAGCCCGGGTGAGATCGCAGGCTATCGAAACCCGCCGCAGTCTTGAGTGATGTCACAATGATCGGATCACGTTCTTCGATAGCCCGTGCCATCCAGTCCAGGCACGCGTCCAATTCTCCCAGACCACCATGGACTAATGCGAGAGCGGACGCGGGCACATAGGTCGACCGCCGTCGCGCCGTCAATTCTTCCAGGATTTTCCGCGCCTCGGCGGTACGGCCGGCCCGACCGTAGGCACGGCCCAGCGTCCACAGCGTCGTCGCATTGCCCCCGGAAAGCTCGTTCGCTTTCTGGCCCGCGGTGATGGCATCGTCTGGTCGTCCCATCCCGGTCAAGGCGGTCGAGAACAACATATAGGAGAAGATGAAGGTCGGGTCCAGATCTATGGCGTGCTGGAATTGCGCAACCGCCGGCCCGTCCTGCCGCGCGACGTGGAGGAGATACCCCAAC
>CAYGXH010000465.1:0-2659 GCA_964353675.1 uncultured Chlorobiaceae bacterium | reverse complement strand
CGGTCTCGGCGCGGGAGCGGATCCTTCCATCGGTCAGCGCGCAGTGGAAGAGGACCGCGATGAGATATCGAGGACGCTTACAGGCAGCGACATGGTCTTCATTACTGCCGGCATGGGCGGCGGCACCGGAACCGGCGGTGGACCTATCGTTGCTAATATCGCGAAGAGCGTGGGCGCCCTCGTCGTCGGTATCGTCACGAAGCCATTCCAGTGCGAGGGGAAAAAACGCATGGCGCAGGCGGAAGCCGGCATCGAAGAAATGAAGAAGCAGGTGGATACGCTCATCATGATACCAAACCAAAAACTGCTCTCCATCGTGGAACGCAATACGCCCCTGCAGGAAGCATTCGATAAAGCAAACGAAGTCCTCTACAATGCGACTCGCGGAATCGCGGAACTCATCACAACCCCCGGTCTCATTAATGTGGACTTTGCCGATGTGCGGACGATAATGCGGGAAATGGGTGATGCGCTCATGGGATCAGGCGTCGCAACAGGCGAGAATAGAGCCGTCGAAGCCGCTCACGCCGCGATATCAAGTCCTCTGCTCGAAGGCGTGTCAATAGCCGGCGCCCAGGGCGTACTTGTAAACGTCACCGGCGGACCGACAATGTCACTGGTCGAAGTAGACGAAGCCGTCAGCGTCATTCACGAATCTGCTGGCGATGAAGCTAACGTTATCATGGGCGCCGTCATCGATGAAAACCTCAACGATGAAATGATGGTGACTGTGATTGCAACCGGATTCAATAAGCGCGGCGTCGGGGCAGTCAGGACTGCGAAACCGGCCGCGAAAGCCGTTGATCGTATACCGGCAGGTCTTCATGAAATTCAGAAATTTGATGAACCGGCCTTCATACGACGCGGAATTGATATACCGTTCCATACGTCAAAATCCGAAGAAACGGATCAGACAAAGTCCATCGATACGGTCGATACTGAAAGACCTGCATTCCTGCGAAAAATTATGGATTGACAAGGAAAAGCAGAATACGGATTCCACGGCTCCCGGTCGTACTGAAATGGCGAGTCGGTTACACCTTGATTAAACAGTAACACCTATCGTATACTCCCTGAGAGGTGGTGTGTGTCGCCACACACTGCCTCTCATTGTTTGCTTCTTCCTCTCCCTTTTCATACTTTTACTTATGAGATGCATTTTCTTCCTGTTAATTCTGTTTTCACTGCTCTCCCCCGCCATTATTCTGTCTCAGAGTAATCAGCCGGGAAGCGCCCTGAAAATCGGACGGCTGAAGTATCAGGGCGGCGGCGACTGGTACAACGATCCTCAGGAGGAAGTAAACCTCCTGAAGTTCATTCAACAGAATACTCTCATCGACGCTAATCCCGTCTATGAATTTGTGGAAATCGGCGACGATAAATTTCCCACATATCCCATCATCTTCATGACGGGCCACGGAAATATCACATTAAGCGAGAATGAAATAAAAAAACTGCGGGCATACCTTGAGAACGGCGGTTTTCTCTACGCAGACGATGATTATGGGATGGATAAAGCGTTCCGACGCGAAATAAAAAAAGTCTTTCCCGAAAAGGATATAATAGAACTCCCGTTCACTTACGGTTTATACCACTGCCACTATGATTTTCCCAACGGTCCCCCCAAGATACATGAACATGATAACAAACCAGCGCAGGGTTTCGGAATTCTACACGACGGAAGACTCATCGTGTACTATACATACGAATCGAATCCAAGTGACGGGTGGAACGATCCGGATGTCCATGATACCCCGCCCGAGAAACACGAAGAAGCTCTCCGCTTCGGTACGAATATAGTGGTTTGGGCGCTGACACATTGAAGACGAACATGCCTGATCCGACGTCGACACGATATAGAGAAATCATTCAACGACTGGATGAAGTCCGGAAACGAGAGAATTATTTCCGCCTCCTCCGGGGAGTCATGGTATGCCTCAGTATATCTATGGCGGTGGTTGTAGCCGCTTCAGTCGTTGAAGAAATTTTTAACCTCCCGCCGGCAGGCCGAACTGTAATCTTCATCGCCGGTTCAGTTGCTGTCGCCGGCGCTTGCGGATGGTATTTTATCCGACCGCTTCTTGTATACTCCGGGCTCCTTCCTTCCCCCTCAAATGAGAGTATTGCACAGCGGGTCGGTAATCATTTTCCGCATATCCGCGATCGTTTACTTGACGCTCTTCAGCTGTACGAAAATAAAGATTTGCTGACGGGTCATTACTCACCTGCGCTCATCGATGCCTCGTTCGCTGATCTATTTGTGCAGATAGAACCGTTAAACTTCACAAAAATCATAGATCCGGCGCCTCTGAAAAAAACCGCAAAACGCACTGCGTATACGTATGTACTGTTCCTTTTAATTCTCATATTTCTTCCAACCGGATTTTTCGGTTCCATTTACCGCATTCTCCACTTTACGACACATTTTGCATCACCGCCCCTCGTTCAGCTGTACGTTGAGCCGGGCAATACCGAAGTCCTGCGCGGGCAGAATGTACCAATTACCGTGTATGCCCGGGGCAAAGTGCCGGCGACTCTTACTTTTGCCTCGCGTCAGACGGGGCAGGTCGATTACGACAATCACCTTCTCAGCGTAAACGCAAGCGGCGTATTCACAACGGAAATATCAAAAATAAAATCAACAACCGAGTACTACGCA
>CAYGXH010000464.1:0-2687 GCA_964353675.1 uncultured Chlorobiaceae bacterium | reverse complement strand
GTCGATGTAAAACAAAAAGGGACACCGTTAAGTATCCGTATGGCGATAGATTCGTTACGTAAAATTATTCCACAAAATAACACCGGATCACCCTATTGTGTCGTCGCGGCACCTTTTATCACCGATGCGGGCCGAGAGTTATGCCGTGAGGCTCGTATAGGTTGTATCGATTTAGCTGGCAATTGTTATATGAATTTTGGAACGGTGTATTTGGAAATCAAAGGAAATCCCAATCCATCTCCCTACCAACCAAATCTTTCGCTCTTCTCGCCCAAGTCAAGTCGAATCAGTCGAGTCCTCCTCTCGAATGTAACCAAACTTTGGCAGGTGCAGGAAATAGCAAAAGAAGCTGATGTAAGTTTGGGACTCGCATCAAAGATTAAAGATCAACTCAAAGAAGAAGGGTTTCTCATTGAAGAGAGCAGGCTGTTGAAGTTGGTATCTCCTGATCGGCTCTTAGATGCGTGGAGTGAAAAATATTCGTACAAAAGAAATCATCTCTATGAATTCTATTCGAATTCAAATGTTGCAGCTATCGAATGGGCTGTGCAAGCGAATTGTTTCAATAACAATATCAAGTGTGCTTTAACATTATTTTCCGGTGCGGCACGCGTTGCTCCGCATGTCCGTATGGAAAAAGCGTTTATATATGTTGAGAAAGATATAGATCGGTTAACCAAAACATTGGACTTCAAAACGGTTACTTCAGGTCCCAATGTCATGTTATTAGAACCTTATGATCAAAGCGTTTTTTATAAAACGCAAATGGTGGGTGAAGATGTGGTTGTATCTAACTTCCAACTCTATCTTGATCTTAAGAGATATAAAGGTCGCGGTGAGGAAGCGGCTGATTTTTTAAAACAAGCAAAATTAATAAAAGAATTTGGGTTATGATGGGATATCAATCGAGGGAAACCGAAGCCGCTCATCGAGTTCTTATCGAGTTAATGCAAATATTAGGAGAGTATCGGGAAAAAATGATTCTCATAGGTGGATGGGTCCCTTATCTGCACTTTGGTAATGAACATATTGGAAGTATGGATGTCGATATCGCCCTCGATAAGGATATAATATCTGACAATGTTTATAGCACAATTCGTAAAATACTCGAACGCCATAATTACAAATCAGATAATAGTCAGCCATTCATTTTTTACCGGGAAGTCCAAGTAGATTATGGCGTACCTGTCAATGTCGAAGTAGATTTTTTGGCACCCGAGTATGGTGGAACTGATAAACACCATCGGACGCAAATTATTCAAGATATTCGTGCGCGAAAAGCGCGCGGTTCTGATTTAGCTTTTGAACATCCAAAAGTACTAAGGATAACTGGGAAAATGCCCAATGGTGCTGAAAATACTGTAGAATTACGAGTTAGTGGAATTGTCCCTTTTATTGTGATGAAAGGAATGGCTCTATATGATAGGCTGAAAGAGAAAGATGCATACGATATTTATTTTTGCCTGATAAATTTCCGTGGGGGATTAAAAAGCCTTGTTGATGAGTTCTATCCCCTCATCAATAATAAACTCATTCGTGAAGGCCTTTCGAAAATACGAAGCAATTTTAACTCTATAGGGTCTGTTGGATCAGTAGCGGTAGCCGATTTTCTCGAAATAGAACCTGGGGATGAACGAACTCGAATAATCAGACGTTCATTCGAAGTAGTTAATGAGTTTCTTGATACTCTAAAAATACAACCTCATCCGAAAGAATGAAACAGCGGTAGTATAAATATTGCCTGAAAATACTATGCCCCAACATGATAAGGATATAATTGATAACCGCAACGAAAAACTAATTTAGCACATTCTCCGCATTTTGCCTTCAAGCGAGCGGGCAAAATTTGCAGTATGATACTTCTTCCTCTCCGTCTTCGAACCGCTGAGGAAACATATAAACAAGGTTGGCAAAATCCGTCTTCTTATCGGCAACACAACAAATTATCAAACGCTCGAGAAACTCTCAGAAGGTTATAAACGCCTAGAGCTTGTCGAAGGAACTGAGAAACATATCAAGTTTATAAAACACGCCGATGAGAAGGGAAATATGAGCGTGACCGTAAAAAATATCAAAGAAGTTATCTCGCTTATGGATCAGAAGGATGAGCTGGAAGAATTGGTTGCAACAATTGCTATGCTTATTGAACAGAAGAAGCTAAAGATAAAAGTTTTTGCACGAGGATGGCTTCATGCGAAAGCATACATTTTCGATTACAAACAGGATGTTCTGTACGAGAAAGGCATAGCTATTGTTGGTTCATCCATTCTCACTCTCGCCGGTATTTCGCATAACACAGAACTTAATGTAGTTGTACATGGTGAAGATAATCATATTGAACTATCGCGCTGGTTTGACGAGCTGTGGAATGAATCGAAAGATTTCGATGAAGCTCTAATCTTACTCAGATTCAGTTTATCCCTACCACGCACTCCCAAAACTCAGCGATAAATAGAGACCGCCGAACTGATTCTTCGTGGTATTGTACATGCTCTGAATACCCCCGGCATAAGGGATGAAGTAATACCGGAGGTTGAGACCGAGGAGGCTCGATCGTTCTGTGCCAAAATATGCGCCGAATCCGACATAAACACCGACAGTGTACTTCAGGCGTCCTTTCCCAAGGGCAGAAATGTATTCTTCATTATAAGGAAAGACGTAAATCATGGTCGGTCCGACACTGGCGT
>CAYGXH010000463.1:0-2696 GCA_964353675.1 uncultured Chlorobiaceae bacterium | reverse complement strand
CTCACCGAAACGCTTCTTAAAAGTTATCTGCAGAAGTACAGCATCGATTGCTGTATTGCGAACGGTGAAAATCTTGTAGACGGAAAAGGGATCGATGAGAAAACTGCAGAGAAAGTATTCAATCTCGGCGTTCACGTTATCACGGGCGGAAATCACCTCTGGGATAACTGGCACGCACGAAAACTCCTTTCATATAACAGGAATGTGCTCCGTCCTCTCAATTACCCGCCGGAGAATCCCGGAAATGGTTTTGTTATCTTTGACCTCGGCGCCAAGGGAAAGATCGGAGTGTTGAATCTTCAGGGGCGGGTGTATATGCAGCCGATAGATTGTCCGTTTAAGAAAGCGGAGTGGGCTGTCGAGAAAATACGGGAACAGACAAAAGTAATTTTTGTCGATTTCCACGCAGAAGCGACAGCAGAAAAAGTAGCGCTCGGATGGCATCTTGATGGGCGGATTACGGCTCTCGTCGGGACCCATACGCACATACAGACCTCTGATGCGCACATCCTCCCGCAGGGTACTGCATACATCACTGATGCCGGCATGACCGGTCCTTACGATTCGATCATCGGTTTAAAGAAAGAAATCGGGCTGCGCCGCTTTATCTATCAGACACCGTTTAAATATGAGATCGCCTCGCACGATGTTCGAATATGCGGCGTGTACGTGAAAGCAGACATCGAAACAGGCAAAGCCATAGAGATCGAAAGTTTCATTTTTCCAAAATTTTAAAGATATAATCTTCCCGGGCGACTCCAGCCCATGATAACCTATTACCCCATAAAACGGAGAGTGTTATGACGGCGGTACTCATTGACGGCAGGAAAATCGCTGACGATATCAGACAGGAAATCAAATCTGAAACAGCCCGGCTGAAGCAGAAGGTGGGGATTACACCCGCCCTGGCTTTCATTCTCGTAGGAGATAATCCGGCTTCCCAATCCTACGTGAAAATGAAGGGCAAAGGATGCGATGAAGTCGGTTTCCGGTCAATCACTGAAAAACTCAGCGCCGATGTTTCGGAATCTGATCTCCTTCGGCTCATCGATAGATTCAACCGTGATAAAACAGTCCATGGCATCCTCGTTCAGCTTCCCCTGCCGCAGCACATTGATGAAGGCAAGATCATTGCCGCGATCGACTACAGGAAAGATGTGGATGGCTTTCATCCGATCAATATCGGCAAACTTGTCGCCGGCCAGGATGGATTCAAACCGTGTACACCCCTCGGAGTGCAGGAGCTTCTTATCCGCAGCGGAAATGATCCGGGAGGGAAGCATGTCGTTATTATTGGGAGGAGCAACATTGTCGGGAAACCGCTCGCAAACATCCTCATGCAAAAGCAGAAGGGGGCAAACGCCATTGTTACCATTGCACATACGGGTACCAAGAGTATTTCCTCGTTTACAAGGGAAGCCGACATACTTGTCGCAGCGATTGGTAAACCTGAGTTCGTTAAGGGTGACATGGTAAAGCGGGGAGCGGTCGTCATCGATGTTGGAATCAATCGAGTAGAAGATCCGTCTGCTAAGAACGGTTATCGGATTGTTGGAGATGTCCACTTCGCATCGGTATCGCAGGTCGCGAGCGCTATTACTCCTGTGCCCGGCGGTGTCGGACCTATGACGATTGCGATGGTCTTACGAAATACGCTAATTGCCGCCCAAGGGAAGTTACTCTGAGGAATGTGATTAATCCTGTACTGATCCAATCTCAAGTAAAACCTTACGAGCCCCCCTTAAAAAAGATCAGATAATAGTCCCATCAGGTATAATCGAATTTAAAGGTATAATAACTATACCGTCCCTGATAACATAGTTTTCACCATCTTCGTTTGCAACATTGCGTGCATTTATCAGCCTGACTCCATTACCAATCCTTGCATTATTATCAATGATTGCGTTCCGGATCTCACAATCATCACCAATTCCGATTTTTGGGATACCCTTTTTTGTTGTATTAATAATTTCTTCGTACGATTCAAAATAATCTGCCCCCATGACGATCGAATGGTCAACTAATGAATTCTCGCCAATTCTGGAGCGTAAGCCGATGATTGAATGATTGATCTTTGAACGGTTGATAATACCACCCTCGCTTAATATCGATTGATTTACTTCGGATGATAAAATTTTTAAACTTGGAAGAAAACGTGCATGAGTAAAGATCGGCTTTTTTTCATCGTAAAAATTGAATTTTGGGAGTGGTTCAGTTAACTCCATATGCATTTCAAAATATTTTCTTATAGTCCCGATATCAACCCAATAGCCATCGAAGAAATATCCATAGACATTCTTTTGCTTAATTGCTAAAGGTATTACCCCCCTTCCAAAATCGTCATGTTTAGTATTTTTAAGTAATTCATTCAAGATATCCCAGCGAAAAAGATAAATTCCCATTGATGCTAAATGTGTTCTACCGCCTGATTTCAAACCGAATTGTTGAAAGACTTGTTCAGCAACTTTCATCTTTTTTATTTGTGCCGGTTCTTTCGGTTTTTCTAAAAAATCAGTGATGCGGGTATTCTTATTTACCTTCATCACGCCAAATTCTGGCGCTTGTCCTTCAAATACAGGATAAACGGAGATACTTATGTCCGCCTGTTTTTGTATATGAAAATTTATAAATTTCTGGTAATCCATTTTATAGAGATGGTCGCCGGAAAGAATGAGTACTAAATCAGCTTCTTTCTG
>CAYGXH010000462.1:0-2718 GCA_964353675.1 uncultured Chlorobiaceae bacterium | reverse complement strand
GGCGCCGCTGATGATCCGATTCGAAAATGTCTCCGTATCTTTCAATCACGTCCCTGTTCTCATCGATGTAAACCTCAAAATAAAACCGGGTGAATTCGTTTCAATTGTGGGAGAATCTGGAGTCGGGAAAACGACCCTACTGCGTCTGATATACTTTGATGTTTTTCCTGACAGAGGCCTCGTGACTGTCGACCAAAAAAGCTCCTCAGACATAAAAAAGAGAGAAATTCCAAAGATCCGTAAAAAAATTGGTGTCGTTTTCCAGGATTATAAGCTTCTGGAAGATAGGAACGTTTTTGAAAACGTAGCTTTCAGCCTGGAGGTTGAAGGAGTGGGGAAGGCTGAAATCGGGAAACGAGTTCTGCGCGCTCTCGCTGATGTCGGTTTGAGCCACAAGAGAAATGACATGCCGCACCAGCTTTCGGGGGGCGAACAGCAGAGGGTTACCTTTGCGAGGGCGATCGTAAAAGATCCGTTAATATTTCTTGCTGACGAGCCGACCGGAAATCTCGATCATACAGCAGAAGCAGATATCGTCAAGATGCTCCGAACGATCAGCACGCGCGGTACGGCAGTCGTCTTGGCAACGCACAACTATGATTTGGTCAAGAAAACGGGGGGAAGAATAATTCAGATAAAGGATGGGAAGGTATCTGAGATTGAAAATATTTAAATAACAAGTAAAACCTCCGACTTCTTACCCGGCATGAGCTGGGATAGAAGTCGGAGGTTTATCTAAGCTTTATTTTTCTAAAGAACAAGGGAGGATCCTAACATGGCAAGACGGGAGGTAACATTTCTACAAGAGAATTACTATCACATATATAACCGCGGTAACAATTACCAAAAAATCTTCCTTGAAGCGGCTCCATTATTATTTTGATCCAAACAGGATCGATGTAATTGCTTATTGCCTTATGCCGAACCATTACCACGTATTAATTCACCTTAACACCGATATAGATGTATCAAATATCATGCGTTCATTCACTGATTCATATGTCAAATCATTTAACAATTGGCATAGACGGGTTGGACATCTTTTTCAAGGTGATTTTCAGGCTAAGCAAATTGATCAGGATGGATATCTACCATATCTTTGTGCTTATATCCATCTCAATCCTGTAAAAGCAAAATTGGTGAAATCGCCCGATGAGTGGACCTATTCTGATTACAAAGAATGGATTTTACCAAATAAAAAGGGAAACTCCCTCAAAGTGAGAATACTTCGTGAATATTTCGGTTATCTGGAAAAATATAGAACGTTCGTTTCAGACCTTGCCCACGAACATAAGAGGAAAAAAGAAATTGAGATGTTGATGATAGATTGAAAACAGGAAAAATCTCCAAGTAAGTAAAACCTCCGACTTCTTACCAGACATCAGCTGAGATAGAAGTCGGAGGTTTATCTGGTTACTGTTTATTTCACCTCTTCTACCCTTTTAACCTCAGGCGCGCACTGGAGAACTGCCCGTTCGATACCTGCACGTAATGTCATACGCGACATCGGACAACCGCTGCAAACCCCCTGGAGACGGACTTCAACAACACCGTCATCTGTAATCTGCACAAATTCCACGTCACCGCCGTCGGCATTGAGATAAGGACGGCACATTTGAAGCGCCATCTCTACTTTTTCCCGAACTGTCATCGTTTTTTGTTCTTCCATGTCCCGATCCTTCATTGATATTAAAAGAAAATTCTGGTATACCTGTTGTTTCCCAAACAGAATTATGTAACCAGACAAATGAACGTGTTGACCTCCCGAAGGTTTACCGCGTTTAAACAGAAATAAACTTCGGGAGGTTCTTGTTAAAGATTAATTTCGACCTTCTTGTTTGCTTCCACTGATAGCTGGTACGTGCTTAACTGTGCCGCCATCGATCGCGTCAGTTGGCGGATTATTTTCGATTGTTCAGCTTCCGGATCCATTAGAACGATTGGTATGCCGGTGTCAGATCCGATCCGTATCTGAGTGTTTATCGGAATTTCTCCAAGAAACGCCACGCCGAGTTCCTGAGCCGCTTTTTTCCCACCACCTGAATCAAAAATTTCTTCCCGGTGGCCGCACTTGCTGCAAATGTAGTAACTCATATTCTCAATGATACCGAGAACGGGCACTTCGACGCGATGAAACATCGTGTATGCTTTCCTGGCATCTGCAAGAGAAATATCCTGCGGTGTCGTGACAACAACCGCTCCGGAAAGCGGGATCGTCTGGGTGAGTGTAAGATGTATATCGCCAGTCCCGGGGGGTAAATCTATGATGAGGTAATCCAGATCGCCCCACTGAACATCCGCCAGAAATTGTCGGACTGCACTGCTCACCATCGGACCTCGCCAGATAACCGCCTGTATAGGGTCGATCAGGAATCCAATCGACATTACTTTCACGCCGTGTGCTTCCAGCGGCACGAGCTTCCCATCTGCTATAGCAGGTCGCTCGTTCACTCCCATCATCAGCGGTATACTCGGACCGTAGATATCGGCATCAAGGAGTCCGACACGTGCTCCATCGAGAGCGAGCGAAACTGCGATGTTTGCTGCGATTGTCGATTTCCCCACACCCCCTTTGCCGCTTGCGACTGCGATCGTCGTCTTGACAGTCGGGATCAGGTCCATGTGCTGTTGCCCGCGGTTTTGTGGAACCTTAGCAGTCATTTGAATTTTTATTGTATCTACTCCATCGATCTGACTGCGTATGGCAGTCTCGGCAAG
>CAYGXH010000461.1:0-2736 GCA_964353675.1 uncultured Chlorobiaceae bacterium | reverse complement strand
CAAGGTAGCGAAGATCTATCTTAGTATTATGGGATCCAAGGATAAGAAGGATGCTACGCTCCGTATGCTCGAGTACAACAAGGGTGAGATTCGTTCTTTCATCGGTTCCCACATACGATTAAAGTTCACACCCTCGATACAGTTTTTCATCGACGATACGCTTGATCGCGTCGATAGAATCAATCAGCTCATCAAGCAGATTCATACTGATGAGGAAAAACAGCAGTAATGAAGATCGCCACGTTTTATAACTCTCTGCAGTAATGGTTGTAGTTCGATCCCTCCAGTCAGTAGAGTTCAATGCCCGTTCAGTGGTAAGCGTCGGTACATTCGACGGCATACACAAGGGGCATCAGGTAATTATCGGCAGAGTAGTGGACAAAGCGCATTCGATAAACGGTCGGAGCGTTATAATAACATTCGACCCTCATCCGCGAGCGATCGTAGGGAAGCAGCCGATTACACTGCTCATGACGCTTGAAGAGCGGAAAGACATCTTGGCGAAACTGGGGATTGATATGCTCTTCATCATCAATTTTACACACGAATTCGCGCAATTATCGGCAAGAGAATTCTACGGGCGCTACATAGTAAAAGGGACCGGTGCGGAGGAGGTAATCGTAGGTCACGATCATATGTTCGGAAAGAACAGACTTTCCGGTATCGATGAACTCAAGGTTATGAGCTGCGAATATGGATTTGCGCTGGTCGTTGTTGATCCCGTGTACCACGCCGATCATAGAATCAGCAGTTCCAAAATACGGCACTTTCTGGAAGCGGGTGATGTGGAACGCGCTGCAACGTTCCTCGGAAGACCATACAACCTTGAGGGAGTTGTCGTTGAAGGAGATAAACGGGGAATATCTCTCGGATTTCCGACGGCTAATATCAGCCCGGTCAATGAAGATAAAATTATCCCTGCCGACGGTGTTTATTGTGTGGAAGTCGATATCGAAGGTCAAAAAGCATACGGGATGTTGAATATAGGTGTTCGACCAACATTTCAATCTACACCGGTCAGAATAATTGAGGTCCATATCTTCGGTATAGGCGAAGTTCTATACGGAAAAATTCTTAACCTCCGCTTTCTCTGTCGGTTGCGCGACGAAAGGAAGTTCGATTCGTCGTCAGATCTCGTTGTTCAACTTGAACGTGATAGGGAGAACTGTAAAGTATTCATAAACGAAAATTATAAAACATAACAGGCAAATCATAAAGGAGACAATATGCCATTAGCTAAAGAAAAAAAACAGGAGTTCATGAATAAGTACGGAAAATCCCCAAGCGATTCGGGATCTCCTGAAGTGCAGGTCGCTATCCTCACTGCGCGGATCAATGAACTCTCAACGCATTTTGATAAAAACGTTAAGGATCACCATTCCCGGACGGGCCTCCTCAAAATGGTTGGTAAGCGGAGACGGTTACTCGATTACCTGCAGAAAAAAAATATCGAGAGATATCGCACAATAATCAAAGACCTCGACCTGCGCAAGTAATTAGTTAAATTGCAGGAATTCACTATCAAGAGAACGGAAGAAGAAGCATGATGATAAAGAAAGAAGTTGAAATTGGTGGCAGGATATTTGCCATCGAAACAGGGAAATTTGCAAAACAGGCAGACGGGGCAGTCGTTGTACGGTATGCCGACACAATTGTTTTGGCGACAGTGGTTGCCACAAAAGAGGACGTCAAGAGACAGGATTTCCTCCCTCTGCAGGTTGAATACCGTGAAAGAACTGCCGCAGCCGGAAAAATTCCGGGCGGTTTCTTTAAACGTGAAGGAAGACCATCGGAGAAGGAAATCCTTTCAGCTCGCCTCATCGATCGGCCAATCCGCCCGATGTTTCCGGAAGGATATAAAAAAGAAACTCAGGTGATAATAACGGTATTTTCATCAGATCAGGAGAATGATTCAGACGTTCTTGGCGCCGTCGGCGCTTCTACTGCTCTCATGATATCCGATATTCCGTTCAACGGTCCGATTGCAGAAGTCCGGGTTGGAAGAATCGACGGTGGATTCATCATCAATCCGACATTCAGTCAGCTCGAAAAGAGCGATATAGACGTAACCGTCGCGGGAACGAGTGACTCAATTGTCATGGTTGAGGGGGAAGGAAAAGAGATATCGGAGCAGGATATGATCGCCGCTCTGAGGTTTGCTCAGGAAAATATTAAAAAGTTGTGCGATATACAGCTCGAATTAGTACGCGAATGCGGCAAGCCGAAGCGAGATATTCCTGTCGACGTACTGAAAAAGCAGTTATTCAATGTAGTCGCAGATAACTTCAGGAAACTGGTCCATTCGACTACAAATACGGTGTTGACGAAAGATGAGAGGAGTAAGGCCAACGACGAAATTCTCGCATCAGCCGTAGAACTACTGAAAAACAAGGTAGCTTCCATGGACCTTACACTTGATGAAACGGATCGGATATTGCTTAACGAAAGCCCAGCTGCGTTCATTGAAGCGAAGAAATACCTCATCGTCGATATTCTCGACGATGTCGGATACGAAGAGATGCGGAAAATGATTCTCGAAGAAAGCAAGCGTCTCGACGGCAGGGGTGTACAGGACATCCGCCCAATTTCATGTGAGGTTGGGATTTTACCGCGCACTCACGGTTCATCCCTCTTTACACGCGGAGAAACACAAAGTCTGACGACCGTAACTCTCGGAACAAAAATGGATGAACAAATTCTCGACGGTCTCCTCCCGGAAACAACCAAGCGGTTCAT
>CAYGXH010000460.1:0-2755 GCA_964353675.1 uncultured Chlorobiaceae bacterium | reverse complement strand
TGGTCTTGTCAGAAAATCCGAAGATTATGTAACATTTCTTAATACGTTTGTATTAATATATGCGAGTGAGGTCACCTTCTGCAGCAATGTGTAATTTAAAGTTTCGGATTTATCTGTAGTTCGGTGGTAATTTGGACCGCATTTGCCGTCGTTTGTAATAAAAAATGCTGTCGGAATACCTTCATCGATAAAAGGTACGCCATCTCCAATAAATGTGGATTCACGCTCTTTTGTCATAACTTCAGTATATAAAGAATCCTTGCACCAAATTAATTGCCACAGATGAAGCGCACCATTGACCTTAAGGTGGTCGCCATATCCAATACAATCAAGATTGATCATCGCGACAATTTTATAAAAAGGTATTATTGGATATTTGATGAAATACTTAGATCCAATAAGTCCAATTTCTTCTCCCGTAAAAAACACAAATACTATCGATCGCTTCGGTTGAATCTTTCCACGGACAAATGCTTTTGCGATTTCAAGTAAAGCGGCGGATCCTGATGCATTATCGTTAGCACCCGGGTAAACAACATCTGGACTCTGACTCCCCTGACCATCAAGATGTGCGCCAACAACTACATACTCAGTTTGCATTGAAGAATCAGAACCAGGTATAATGGCAACAACATTCATCGTCGAAGTTTCTTTTTTATAATTACCAACAACTTTCATTTCTACGTATTTATTCAAAGGGAAAGAGAACGTCTCGCGTAGTGAATCATTTCGGCTCTTCAATTGATTGATTAAATGACCGCTGCCTTCAACAAATTCCTGGGCAACTGACTCTGTTAAAAAATACTCGGGATAATTATCTCGACTAGGATGGATACTCAAAGTAACAGCATCCGTGATTGGCCTGTTTCTCATATCTATACGTAAAATTCCAATCGCACCATGTTGGCGAGCAACGGATGCTTTTCTTTCAATAATATTGCCCCACCATCCACCGCTTTTTACGACCTCCCATTTCGGAAGCTCATCAAAAACGAGTACTATCTTATTTTTAACATCCATTCCACTATAGTCATCATAATCCTGATAAGGTTCCGAGCTACCATATCCGCAAAATACCAATTGTGCGGTTATTGACCCACTGTCCGAATATCCATCATAAACAAAATCTTCTCCAAGCTTGTATTTTTTTCTGATAACCCTATCTTCAACAAGGTTTAATGCGACCGGTTGAATAATTTCAATATATTCGGTTTTGAGATTCTGGAAGTATACGCTATCCCCGAGAGGTTCTAGATTAAGCTTTTCAAACTCTGAAGCCATGTACCGTGCGGCACGGTTATAACCTTCGTGTCCCGGCAATCTTCCCGCACATTCTTTTGAGGCAAGATAATTGACCGTTTTCATCAGATTATCAGAAGAAATTTCCGACAATCCCGGTACAGATTCCTGTGAATAAACCGATATATAAAATGCAGGTATTATAAAGGCTATGATGAAATATTTCATCTACTCGGCCTCCAATCCTCTACTTAATAATATTTTCTCTATTATAATTCCCATTCGCCACCTGATGAACAGTTAAATACGCAAGTCTTGTTATGCTTTCAAAAAGTGGTTTATTTAGGGTTTCAGGTGTATCGGACGGTAAATGCAAATGACCGTAGCTGTTCGTCGTTACAAAATAAAGCGCCGGTATCCCTTTCCCATGGAACGGACCTGCATCGGCGCCGCCGCCGCTCCACGTCTGACTTACCATTTGCCGGGTGTATAAGGAATCCTGCCTCCGCGCAATTTTCCATAACTCAGGCGAACTTAATCCATTTCCTACCTGAATACTGTCGCCAAAACCGACACAGTCGAGATTTATCATCGCCATAACCTTCTCAAGCGGCACTAGGGGATTTTCAACAAAATACGAGGAGCCGTAGAGTCCGAGTTCCTCGCTCGCAAAAAGTATAAAAACAATAGACCGTTTTGGTTTTTCTCCACTCTTAATAAATGCTTCTGCCATCTCAAGAACTGCAGCAGAACCCGACGCATCATCGTTGGCACCGGGAGCATAAACCTCACCGGTCTGACTCCCTACATGATCGAGGTGTGCGCCGACGATAACGTATTCATCCTTTAGAGACGGGTCCGAACCTTCCAGCCAACCTATGACGTTCATCGTCGGCTGCTCCCGCACGTACCGCGAATGAACTTCAACATTAACAACCACCTTGAGAGGAACGGAAAAGGGCTGTTTCGTTGAATCGATTATCGATTGAACCTTCGATAGTGTGTATCCCGACTCTTTAAACCATTCATCGATAACCGGTATTTCGGCATGAAGCTGTGGGAAATTCTGATCCTGCTCACTTTTACCTTCCAATACGCTGATTATAGCTTTCTGTGGATTAGGCTGGTTCGGCGGCGATACTATGATAAGCGCGACAGCACCATGCTTCGCCGCTATACGGGCTTTATCACGTGGATAACCGTCCGACCAGCCGCTGGTGTCATTCAATTTCCATGCAGGGTTTGGTTTAAACGCAATCACCACTTTCCCGCGGACATCAATACCGGCATAATCATCATAATAACCATCCTCAGGTTGCAAGAGACCGTAACCGCAGAATACCGCTTGTCCAGTTACCGTGCCTGAACCTGACATACCGCGGCATACATAATCCTTTCCGAGTTTATACTCACGCCCCACAAATTTGCCCATTTGGGGAATCAGATCAACAAGACGAAGATGGACGGGAGGCAATATTTCCTTGTACTCCACCGTACGCGGTTGAAAGTAGCTTCC
>CAYGXH010000459.1:0-2773 GCA_964353675.1 uncultured Chlorobiaceae bacterium | reverse complement strand
AAAACATTCCTATGGAATCCTCACGATATTACTCCACAAACTTACAGTGTTTGTAAATAATGCCCGAACGCGATAGTAATATATAGGCCAAGGCGGTGGATGCCCAATATAATAATTATTTGACGGCCCACGATATACATAGAATGATCCGATATAATATTCAGTAAAAGAACCCTCCAATTCATACATTGTAGCATCATCAAATATTGTCCAATGAAGAATCAAATCGCCCGTTTCGATTTCTATACCCACATTTAATTTTATTTTTTTTGTTGAATCGATAGTATAATTTGAGTAATTGGATGAATCTGATGAGTTAGAGGTGATGTTTGTATCATCATCACAAGAATTTATTAAGAATGCTCCGAGGAGGAGGATGATATATCGTACCTTAAATATATTCATTGTATTAATGACAATGTGCCAGTGCATAACTTCCGATTTGTCAGCTAACAGATAAATAATTGCATTACTCCGAGGGTTTCTCCTGTCACAACATCGATGAAATAATACCAAAAAGGGAATTTACTGTATCCTGAAATCGGAACCTTCCACGCAACGTGTAATTCTATAGAATTAGATTTAACTATCGGGTAAATGCATTGTTCTATCATCTCAATATTGATGGATGAATCAGTGATAATAGCTGTATCAAGATCCCAGCAGTAAAAATAGATCTCCGTTCCAACCAGATTCATCTTAGCCCGTTCTTTGCTGATAATTTTATGCTTAGGAATAAAAATATTCCTATAGTGATGCCCGTCTAAAAAAATAAAATCATCCGCTACGATAGCATGAATATGTGTATTCCATACTTCCAGTCCTTGATAGTATTGATTTCTAAAATAAAAGCGCCAATCTGTAATGGGTCCCGATTTGAAATGCCGCGTTTCTTCAACATATATGGTAGAAGTATCTACGATATTGGAAAATTCACTCAAACATAATAATGCAGTTTTTGCAAGGGTGATCGCTTGCGCAGTATCAGAAATATTTGATTTTCCTCTGGGGCGGAGTCCATAATGACCTAATAATCCAAAACTATCCAACTTTGCTTGATACATTGTTCCAAGTAATTTATTGTTGAATTTGACCTTCAGAGAATCTAACTCAGCTCGACTTAACTTGCGTAAAGTTGTAGGATAAAACCTATCTACATTACCACTTGAGGGATAAGTTATTTCATTTTTTTCACAGGAAGTAAACGCGAGTAATAGTAAGATGAAAATATATTTTTTCATTTTACACTTTCTCTCAGGATAAAGCTACTAAATGGCTCAGCTTGTCGTGGGTGCTGAGCCCGTGTGTCAATCCTTAATGCAGCGGATGCTAAATCCAACATCCTTATAGTTGGCGTTGCCTAGGCTGATTCGGTTACTAACGAAGTATAGGCTCACGAGGTACACGTACGTCGGATTGAACTCGGTGGAACTCCAAAAGATTGCACCGATAGAAAAATCGTCGAAGGAGAGATAGTGGATTCGGTAGCCCGCAAGTAACGCTGAGAATCCGCTCGTGTTTGTGCCTGCTCCATCACCTGTACCTTGTCCTATCGCTTTCAAAGCATTACCGTTACCACCTACTGCCGAAGACAGTGTTTCATATTCAAAGTAATCTGGTATATGCCACCCCGGAGGACATATGCCTCTCGCTCTAGGAGTCGTGGTGTATTGCATCGCTTCATTCCATTGATATAAACCTCCATATTTATTACAGCTCTCGATGCTATCATTGTAACAGAATTTTTCAATTACATTATTATCTTTTGATGAGTCACGCCCTTGTATCATTATACCCACATCCAGATTTTCTCTTAACCAACATTGATTACCTATCTCTACCGTATGGTATGTTTTACCAAAGTAATCTACTGTTATTATTTCTTTACACGGTTTTCTCTTTGGTGTATACAATAATCTTGGTGTGTGTGAATTATTAACTGTTTCTGGTAGAATAATGTTGTCCTGACAACCCTGAAGGAATAGAAAAGCAGGAATGAGAAGAATAATAAATGCTATTTTTTTTCTGGACATTTGTTAATCCTTGAGGCAGCGGACACTAAATCCGTGGTACTTGTAGTCGTTGGGCAACCAGATGTCGCTACTACGGTAGCTCCGGTACATGGGGTACGAGTGAGTTGAATCGTTCCCCGTGGAACTCCAAAAATGTGCGTCGATGGACAGATGAAAGAAGTAACCATATAATTCTCGGTAGCCCGTTAACAACGCAGAGAAACCGCTCCTATTTGTACCTGCTCCGTTACCTGTTCCTTCTCCTATTTCCTTCAGTGCGTTTCCGTCACCGCCTACCGTTTTACTTAATGTGTCAAATTCACCCAAGGTAGGTATATGCCACCCGACAGGACAGATACCGCATGCGCCGGGAGTTGTTGTATATTGCATTGTCTCATTCCATTGGTACAACCCACCATAAATATCACAATTTGTTGTATCATTATCATAACAATACTTTTCAATGATACCATTATCCTTTGCTGTGTCAGCCCCCTGTATCATTATTCCGACATCAAGATTTTCTTTCAGCCAGCATTGATTACCAATCTGCACTGTGTTGTAGGTTTTTCCTTCATATTCAACAGTAGGAATACCTGGACATGGATATCCCATCGAGGTTAAAATCAAACTACCAGCTTGATTAACCTTCACCCAATACCCTGAACCTGGTATGATAGTATCAACTTTTTCATAACCTGGTGCCGCATTGTATTCAAAAAAATCAGAGATAATGATTCCTGGTGGGTCGCTATGAATAT
>CAYGXH010000458.1:0-2775 GCA_964353675.1 uncultured Chlorobiaceae bacterium | reverse complement strand
CAAATTCCAATGACCTAGTTGCCGCTTGTTGCGCTTTCTGATAGCCTTCCATTCCTGAAAATCCAAATGCGGGTATTATTACATGCGAACTTGCTAACCCGGCATATGCCAGAGCATAGGACGGATCTTTCTCAATTGCCTGATTGAAGTATTCGATTGACTTTCGCAGATCGGGCACTGTACGCTTGTTCCAGTAGAAACGCCCTTTTAAATAGAGTTGATATGCTTCAGTACTTTCAGTTTGAATTTTTTCTATCCGTTCTTTTTCTGATGGAGAGAATTTCGCCTTCAATGCGGCTGCAATTTGTTTTGCCACATCGCTCTGTATGGCAAAAACGTCTTTCATTTCCCGGTCGTAGTTATCAGCCCAGATATGTTTATCCGTAGCTGCATCAATCAACTGACTCGAAATCCTGACGCGATCGCCGGAGCGTCTCACGCTCCCTTCAAGAATCACTCCTGCATTCAGTTCACTTCCTATTTCTTTTAATGATTTCTTTGTCCCTTTGTATTGCATCATCGTTGTGCGGGATATTACGCTGAGATCAGCAATTTTCGATAATTGAGTGAGGATGTCTTCCGTGATCCCATCGCTGAAGTATTCATCACCCTTGTCCTCATTAAGGTTACTGAATGGAAGCACTGCGATTGTTTTACTGTTCACTGATGACGGCTCAGGTTTCGGATAGAAAAGATAAATACCGATGGCCACGAGCACTACAGCGACAGCAGTAATAATCCACGGTGCTTTTGATTTCTTTATTTTGGATGCAACAGTGCCTGATATCGTGTGCTCTACCCTTCTGAGATCTGATACCATTTCATCAACATGCTGATATCGCTCACCCTTGTTTTTTGCTAACGCCTTGTCAACAACCCGCTGAAGTTCATCAGGAATATTGGATTTATACCGCGCTAATGGTTCGGGTATTTCATTCATCAGCGAATACATGATCGCCGCTTCATGCTCACCTTTAAACGGGCGATGGCCTGTGATCATTTCATAAAGTACAGCACCGAGTGAGAAGATATCTGTACGGTGGTCAACGTCTTCTCCCCTAGCTTGCTCCGGCGACATGTAAGATAGCGTCCCGAGCGTTGAATGTGTTTTAGTAAGTTTAGATGTTCCTTTCAGCTTCGCAAGACCAAAGTCCATTATTTTTACGAGACCTTCATCGGTCAACATTATATTGTCCGGTTTGATGTCCCGGTGGACAATGCCTTTCTTATGCGCAGCGATTAAACCTTCGCCGATTTGGATGGCAATAGACAGAGAATTTTCAAATGACAAATGTCCCGCCTTCGTCCCGCTATGCAGGACTTCGGCGTGCAGGCCGATGACTATTGACGTTTTTAGCGTTTCGCCTTCCACAAATTCCATATCGATAAACTGCTGCTTGCCCGCCGAAGTCTTGCTCTGAGGAACATAGGCGGGATTTTCGAACTCTTCGATAGTATGTATACTGCAGATGTTCGGATGGTTCAGTGCTGATGCAGCTTTTGCTTCATGAATAAATCTTTCTTTAGCTTCAGGATCTTTCGTGAGTTCTGACGGAAGGAATTTCAATGCGACAATTCGATCGAGCTTGGTATCTTCAGCCTTGTAGACTACTCCCATTCCCCCTTCACCCAGTTTCTCAATGATTCGATAGTGAGAAATAGTTTGGCCTATCATCGTTTTCCCCGTTTCCGTACATGATATTTTGCTTTTAACTCATCTACCCTAAATCCAATTAGCCTCTTCGGTTTCTCAGGCGGTTGCATTAACTGCTTAATCGCTTCAAAGATAGCTCTGATCTGCCGATCATGGGTATTATACTTCTCCTCAAGATCTTTGAGCTTTTCGCCGAGTTCTTTATGAGTAGAAATGAATTTCCTCAGGAGAACAAATGCGCGCATGATCTGGATGTTGACTTCCACAGCTCGTTCACTTCTCAACACACTTGAAAGCATTGCAACGCCTTGCTCGGTAAAAGCATACGGAAAGTATCTTCTACCGCCTCGGCTAATCTTTGAGGTCGCAATTTGCGACCTCAAACTATTAGATTCTTCCCGTGCTAACTCAAACATAAAATCCTCCGGGAACCGATTGACGTTGCGACGGACTTGTTCGTTCAATCTTTTTGTCGGGACTCCGTACAATTCTGCCAGATGAAAATCCAGCATCACCTTCTGCCCTCGAATCAGGAAGATTCTTTTTTCGATAACTTCAATGGATACCATTATTCGGCTCATTCGATCCCTATCCGGTTTATGTTCTTCCCTGGCATAGCACTCTTATTTACTAATAATTAAGTTGGCTTTTAATTCAATTTGTCTTTGGAGAAAACAAATATTTTTTGAATAGGTGTTGTAATTACTCTATTTCCAAACTCCAGGCATAAGCCGCACGCGGCTGCAACGTTAAATTTGATAGTGCTGCCTCCCCACGTACAGCCATTGATACGTACTTTCATAGGGGATTTGCCCTTGCGGTCGAACCATCCTCCTGCGATCTCGAACCAGCCTTCCCCTATCACCTGCATCTTGTATAATGAATTACAGGTTTTCACCATAAGACAATCCCCCAAGCACAGATCCACTTTATATACCTGTTTTAATCTATCCGACATATCGACAAGCGTCGCAAGATTTTGTCCAATCTTTATCATCTACATTGTGCTCTCATTATTATTCAAGAATTTCAATACCCTATACTTTTTGTCCATTCGTGGAATTAAATCGAGTAGGAGGAGGGCTTGCGCCCTCCGTCCTCTCACACCACCGTACGTACGG
>CAYGXH010000457.1:0-2777 GCA_964353675.1 uncultured Chlorobiaceae bacterium | reverse complement strand
AGGATCTCAATAACTCCGAACTGGAACCGTACAAAACACTTCGCCGGCCTGAAGAACATTGGAAGAAAGGGATATTTATCGCTGAAGGTGAAAAAGTGGTGATTCGGCTACTAGATTCTGAATTAAAAATACACTCCCTCCTACTGACAGAGGAATGGCTCGACACATTATTCCCCGGGATGAACTCCCCCACCAGCGACACCGTAAATCCGTACCTCAATCGTCTATACGAATCGATGGTATACGTTGCAGGCAAAGCGGATATGGAAACAATTGTCGGTTATCGACTTCACCAAGGAATCATGGCTCTAGCCTCAGTTCCAATCGAACCATCACTTCAATCCATCATAAAACAGATGCCTCCGTCATCTATTATCGTAGCGCTTGACGGACTCGTAAACGCTGAGAATGTAGGTGTAATCGTCAGGAACTGTGCGGCATTCGGAGTAGAACTTATCATCGCAGGTGAAACGTCGAGCAGTCCATACTTGCGGCGTGCAGTGAGGAATTCAATGGGTGCGGTGTTCCAGCTTCCGGTTATTCACACAGAAAATTTGCGCGGTACGATAAAGATATTGCGTAAACAATACAACATCCGAATTATCGCGGCATATCCGCAGGAAAACACATCTCTCTTCAGGAAGGAACTTCGTGATACGATCTGCATCGTGTTCGGCAACGAGGATCAGGGGATCTCCGAAAAAGTTGTCGAGGTTTGCGATGAAAAGATTTCAATACCGATGATGAAGGAAACCGATTCGCTTAATGTTGCCTCTGCCAGTGCAGTTTTCCTGTATGAAGCAAGAAAGCAACGCGACCTTTTAAAGTCAGGAAAGTAATTCTGACTGTATAAAAAAAACGGTTCCATTTTAAGAACCGGATTTTACAATATACTACTGTTAATATTCTATTTAACTTACTTCAATTATCTCCCTGGCTGAAAAAAAGTAAGCGATTTCAATTTTTCCGTTCTCAACGGAATCGGAACCGTGGACAATGTTTTCACCCTTATTATCCGCGAAGAGTTTTCGTATCGTGCCCGGTGCCGCCTCCTTTGGATCGGTCGCCCCGATCAGTCTGCGAAAGTCCGACACCGCATTCGCCTTCTCCAAAACAATCGGTACGCATGGTCCGGAGCTCATAAACCGCACCAGTTCGTCATAGAATCCCTTCCCTTTATGGACCGCATAAAAACCGCCTGCAGTCTCCTCGGTCAGTTGAATCTTCTTCATCGCTAAAATCCTGAAGCCTGCTTTTTCGATCCTTGCTATTACTTCCCCGGTAAGGTTTTTTCTTACACAATCGGGTTTCAGTATTGCCAGGGTGCGCTCGGTCATTTATTTCCTCTTCGATGGTTTTCTCGATTTCTGTTTGCGTTTTGCCACATTGCGTCCGGAGACGGCAACGACTCGCTTTTGTTTCTTCTTCCCCATTACCTTTTGAACCATCGCACCGATCATCGCCGGACTTTCGACTACATGAATACCAGCTTTCGACATCGCGGCCATTTTCTCGGCAGCTGTACCTTTTCCTCCGGATATGATGGCACCGGCATGACCCATGCGCCTTCCGGGTGGAGCCGTACGTCCTGCGATGAAACCGATCACAGGTTTCGTAAAGTATTTCTTGATGTATGCAGAAGCTTCCTCTTCCGCTGTGCCGCCGATCTCTCCGATCATTATTACCGCTTCAGTTTCATTATCTTCGTTAAAGAGCTGTAGCGCATCCAGGAACCGTGTACCGACAACCGGATCGCCACCGATACCGATGCAAGTCGACTGACCGAGACCAAGCTCTGTTACCTGCCAGACTGCTTCATAAGTCAGTGTTCCGCTTCGCGAAATGATTCCGATCGTCCCCTGCCGGTGTATAAAACCCGGCATGATGCCAACCTTACACTTACCCGGTGAAATAATACCCGGACAGTTCGGACCTATGAGTCGGACACCTTTACACTGAAGGTACTCATAAACCTTCACCATATCGCGGGCAGGGATTCCTTCGGTAATTGCTACGACTAGGCCGACTCCGGCCTCTGCTGCCTCCAGAATGGCTTCTGCCGCAAATCCCGAAGGTACGAAAATCACTGATGTATTCGCTCCCTCTTCCTTTACTGCATCGGCAACGGTATTAAACACCGGAACCGATTTCTTGAACTGGTATTGATCATTACCGTTATACAGCAAACCGCCTTTTCCGGGTGTCACGCCGGCTACAACTTTTGTACCGTAAGCAATCATCTGCTGAGTGTGGAATGTACCCTCTCCCCCGGTTATTCCCTGTATGACGAGTCTCGTTGATTTATCAACTAATATGCTCATATACTCTGATTATTATTAAATTTGCGGGATATTGTTATTACAGGCGTATAAATGTATCAATATTTCTGTTAAAATGCCAGCGATGAGAAAAATGTCATTGGTCAGTTGTCATCAGTCATTAAGTACAGCATAGAAAGCAAACAATAAATCGCAATGGATAAAAAGCGAACTTTCAATACATAGGCTGAAGGCACAAAATCTAAGGTTCTTCGACAGTTGTACTGTCGAAGTATATCCAATTCAGAGTTATACTCTTTATGGTCCGCACATAGAGAGTGAAACTCTATTGATACGTGTTCGATAGTGCAACTATCGAACAACATTGGGCGGTGCTTGGAAACGATGCTTTAAACATGGGGCTGTCCAAAAAGTCGCAGACTGTCACTCTTGAACGTTTTTATCGGCTTGCCCGCCGAAGTCCTACGAGGACATAGGTGGGGAGTCCAGGGCTCAGAT
>CAYGXH010000456.1:0-2791 GCA_964353675.1 uncultured Chlorobiaceae bacterium | reverse complement strand
CTTGGCGAGTTCTTTCTCGGTGATCTTCGGCCGCTTCGCCAGCACCTCCGCACGTTTCGCCTCACGCCATACCAGCAACACACACTCCAGCCGCCGGATGACGATAATAGGCAGTATAACGCCCTGATATTCATACGCCTTGAACTTTCCGCGCAGCCGTTCGGCTGATTTCCAGATATCGCTGGCGAGGTTGTCGAGTTTAGGTTTGTTGAGAGAAAGAGTCATAGTCTCTTTATGTTTAATTAGTCATTTAAGAGTTTGAATAGGGAAACCTTTTTCGCATAATGCATATAATAACGCAATATCCAGCCCTCATTCCTCTTCGTCTTTTACCCTTTCCACCCGATATAAGCAATTTCTCCATATTAATACGCAATTTATGTTCATTATTGTTTATCTGCAAATCGGTAAAACTCAACATCAGGCGAAGTATCTTTTTAGCGATGTGATTATCGCGCTTTCAGAATCCTGCCACCGAAGAGTCGACCAGAGTGGATTGTATCTTAGCCATTGGTATCACCGAATGTATCTGGATTTAATCCGCATAATTCTAATGCTTTTCGCAATCGTGGTTCTGATATCCCTTCCTTGGCTAATCTATTTAATGCTTCTTCGCGTAAAATTTTGTTCCCGCGTATAAGATTGCTATACATAGCTTGTGCATATGTAAATCCCAATTGTCTTTTAAAAGCTGTGTTTTTAACAGCCTCAAAGACACAATCTGCACGCCATGTTGAATTACATCCGGAAGGAAGTTTCCATCCGAGATTGTTCAGTACAACATTAATTTTACCTTCATCCCAATCTGCAAAATCATAGTAATCGAATCTAAAGATGTCCGGGAAGCGGACTCGTAGATATACAGTGTATTGATTGACATAAAGTATGGAAGCCTTAAAAAAGGTAAGGCAATATTTGAGAAGTGCAGGGGAGGCTGTTAATACACCTACACCTTTAATTAGACGAGATATGTTATCCCTTGCCATATTAAGGAATGAATAACGGTTTTCGGAATTGATATCAATTGAGGCAGGTCCTGATGGAAAATACTCAAATCTATTTCCGCCAAAATTATGGTCCTGATACCTAATCTTTTTGCTTGTTCCGGTTTGAATATTTCCCTATTGATGAACTTGCACGATGCACAAGCCAAATTGATTAGGATCGGCATCTGAGTTTTCAAATACTCCCTAAGGCAGTAACCAGCAATTTCTTGATGGTTGGCTGGGGTCTGTACTTCGATCAATTTAATCTTAAGTTTTTCTGAAATTGAATGAACACTATCTATGATTTCATCAGGAGTAAATGGAGTTTTACCAAATACGGCAACACATCGAAGATTATGTTTTTTTACCAGTTCGTGAAGCATAAAAGTGCTATCTCGTCCGCCACTCCATGCAGCAATGCAGTCATACTTATGGTTTGTTGCCTTTTGTTTTATATAGTCAATTAGCTGTGTAAGTTTTTCATTGTCTGGTTTTCTAATAATGTGTCTGAAAAGGTCAGGAGAATTGCATAATTTGCAGCTTCCTGTGGCATCCAGATGAAATAAAGAAGATTCTGGTAATACACAGTTCTTACAGATCTTCTGGTTTATCACTTTCTCCTACCGTAACTCTTTGGTGTTTTATTGGATTAAGTAAATCGCAGATTGTATGCCGCAACCACCGCCGGACTCGTTTGTTGTTTATTACAATAATTATCATTCATCCTATCGTACAAATCCCATTGTACAAGGTTTTAGAACTATTGTGAGTGATCGTTACTGCTTCGCTTTCAGAATTCTACACCCGAAGAGTCGACCTGCGTGTTTACCGGGGAGCGCTTGAAATTTAACCGTGATTTTTTCTTTGCCTTTTGTGAGCGTTTCCGGTACAGAATACACTTGATCGAAGTACTCACCCGGTTTATTATTTTCCAGCACCTGACTTGCAATCTTTTCTCCATCAATATAAATTTCAAATTCTCTATTGCGGTTTTCGCCTCCCCAATAGGTGGCGCACAATTCCAGTCGTTGATCCGGCAGAGATTTCAGCTCAAATGAGAACCATCCGCCGTCAGTCGCCATTCGCCATCGGTAATCCATGGTTTGTCCGACATGCGTCTTCTCCCCCTGCAAATAATGATCACGCTCAGGCTGCATTTCGCCTATTCTTATTACATCGACTGTGCGGGATTCCAACTCCTTCTTACGATCTTTTTCTGCGATTAATGCTTTTTCACGGGCTTGAAATTCTTCTTCCGAATAAAGATCCCAGTACACTCCATAACGACGATTGTGCATCTGATAGAAAGGGATTAACGTCACATCTTTTGCTCTGCCGACGTTATCAGTTGCAAAGGTCAGATCCTTCCCGGCGACAGGTTTTACCCATGCATTAACAGGTTGTGAATTTGTGACCATGACAGGTACTGCAGGCTCATCCTTGATATCGCCAAGATCGCCCGCCATAACGATCGGTCCGTACATTACCGCAACTCGTTTTGGATTATCGGGCATAGACTCTAATCTCATTTGCAGAGGCAACACAATTTCAACGATATCTCCATCGCGCCATTCCCGCTCAACGGTCACATAGTTTTGCGGCTGAGGCTGCACATCGAGCGTTTTGCCATTAAGCTTTATTTGAAAACTATCCATTGCCCAAAACGGGCGTCGGATTTTCAGAGCAAGCTTGACCGGCTCTTTGCAGGAAATCTCGAGAAGCGTTTTCCCGGATTTCGGGAAATCGGTGGTCTGACGCAGCTTCAAATTCTTATCGTGCCAAGTCAGTTCTGAAGGAATGAACAG
>CAYGXH010000455.1:470-2796 GCA_964353675.1 uncultured Chlorobiaceae bacterium | reverse complement strand
GCTGTCCGTTATGACTAATAGATGAGAAGGGGCTTCCTCCTCATCTTCCGCCCGCAGGTCATCCCATGACGGATATTTCAAAGGTTGTTTTTTCTTTTCGGCTTCTTTCTCTGCTTCCTGACGGATCTCTTTCTTTGTTTTGAGAGCCTCTTTTATATAATATGTCATGGTAGCGCCGACCGGCGGATTTGATGCCGTATAAAATGATTCACCCTGTGTCGCTTTTCTGGATCCGCCAAGCGGCGTAGCTTCGACGTACATCATGGCATCCTTCAACGGGAAAATTACGTTGTCATTGAACAATTCCTTCGTGACCGTTCGGAGAGAAGAGTAATCATCAAGTACATAAAAACCTCGTCCGAATGTCGCCAGCACCAGATCATTCTCACGTTTCTGGATGGCGATATCCCGAACCGAAATCACAGGTAAGCCTCCTTTGAATTGTATCCACTTTTTTCCACCATCGATAGTGAAGAAAACGCCAAATTCCGTTCCGACAAAAAGTAAATCTGGTTTGACATGGTCTTCGGCGATAGCAAGCACCGGTCCGTTCGTCGGCAGATTACCCGCAATAGATGTCCATGTTTTCCCGGCATCGGTACTCTTGAGCAGATAGGGTGAAAAATCTGCCATTTTATGATTATCGAATGAAGCGTATAACACATTCACATCGTGCTGTGACGCGATGATTCTGCTTACATATGTCCGTTCCGGAATACCGGGGAATTTTTCAATTTTTCTCCAGTTCTGTCCGCCATCCTCGGTAACGTGCATGAGTCCGTCGTCCGTCCCCACGAAGATTATTCCCTCTTTCAACGGAGATTCCGACAGCGCGACACAATTACCATAGAGTGAGGTGTTGGCATTCTTCGCGACGGCATCGACGCTCCATATCTTACCCATGACATCAAGCTGGTTCCGGTCGATTTGTCTCGTCAGATCACTACTTATTGCACGCCATGAATCGCCGCGGTCGTCACTGCGGAAGAGTCGGTTGGCTGCGAAATAGAGTCGGGTGTGACTATGCGGACTGATTATCAGCGGTGAATCCCAGTTCCATCTGAGAGACATTTCTCCTTTAGCGGGTTGTGGCTGGATACCGATTTCTTCGCCCGTCCGGCGGTCATAGCGTACCAGGTAACCGTATTGACTTTCACTGTATACGATGTTCGGATCTTCAGGATCCACGCGCGACTGGAAACCGTCTCCTCCGGTTGTAATGAACCAGTCGGCATTTGTAATTCCCGATGCGTTGCGCGTTCTCGATGGTCCGCCGAGCGTACTGTTGTCCTGCGTTCCTCCGTATATATAATAGAAGGGATACGAGTTATCTACCGTTACGTCATAGAATTGCGTGATGGGTAAATTGGCTTTGAAGTTCCACGTCTGGCCCCGGTCAAAGCTTTCATACAGACCGCCGTCCGAACCGACCAGGTAGTGTCTCGCATCTGATGGATCGATCCACATGGCATGATTATCGACGTGTTTAGACCGCTCGCCGAGGCGGATGAAGGTTTTCCCTCCATCGTCGGAGACCATGAGAAAAACATCCATCGAGTATACGCGATCCACATCGAACGGATCGGCATAAATTGTCTGGTAGTATTGCGGACTGCCCGACACGTAGTCGCCGCGCTTTTCCCAGTTAGCGCCGGCATCGACGGAGCGGAAGAAACCGCCTTTACCCTGCGCCGCTTCGACGACAGCATAGACCACACGATTATCGACCGGTGAGAGAGCCAAACCGACTCTTCCGAGATCTACGCCGGGGAGACCGTTCTTCAGTTTATTCCACGTGGCTCCGGCGTCGGTCGATTTATGTACAGCCGATTCCGGTCCGCCGTCGATAAGCGTCCAGACGTGGCGGCGACGCTGATACGATGTTGCGTATAGGACATCAGGATTTTTATAATCCATGACCAGATCTGAGACACCCGTATTCTCGCTGATGGATAAAACGCAATTCCATGTTTTACCACCATCAGTGCTTTTATAGAGTCCGCGCTCCCCGCCGGGTCCCCAGAGAGGGCCCTGTGAAGCAGCATAGACGACATTCGAATTCCTTGGATCTATGACGATCCGGGCGATGTGTTCGGATTTCTTCAGACCCATATTCTTCCAGGTTTTCCCTGCATCATCCGACCGATAAATTCCGTCTCCGTATCCGACGCTTCTCTGACTGTTATTTTCTCCGGTCCCGACCCAAAGAACAAGCGGATTGTTTGGATCGATAACGATGCATCCGATTGAATAAGATCCCTCGCCGTCGAATATTGGATCCCATGTTGTTCCGCGATTGGTAGTCTTCCACACTCCGCCGGATGCA
>CAYGXH010000455.1:0-460 GCA_964353675.1 uncultured Chlorobiaceae bacterium | reverse complement strand
GATGCAGCAGCGATGTAGTAATTGCTGTGATCCTGAGGATTGACAGCGATGGAGGATATTCTTCCAGACATCAGGCAGGGGCCGATCGACCGGAATTTCAGTCCGGTGAATGTTCCCGACTGCATCGGATCTTTTGCCTTGGCGGTATCTTCTTTTGCCGCCGTTTTTTCGTCAGCCGTCGTTGCAACTGCAGGCGTTAAAAGAAGGAAAATGCTCACAAGACATGCTGTGATAAAAGATGTGAATTTCATACAGTTTTACCCTTATTAAATGGAATTTGGATGGATCGTTTGATTGATTTCTGAATGGTTCAATGAATGTAAAGCATATAAGGGAAAATTGCAACTAGAAAAGCAGAGAGCGGAGAGCTTAAGAGAGCGGAGAGCTTAGGGCGGAGAGCAATGAGCAGTTAGCCGTGGACAACCCGAACCTTGCGAAGGTTTGTTAAGCTCAAACAGAG
>CAYGXH010000454.1:0-2813 GCA_964353675.1 uncultured Chlorobiaceae bacterium | reverse complement strand
GGGGGAAATGCTTTTAGTACTTATCAGTGATCACGGGAATCTTGAGGACATGAGCGCTAAAAGTCATACGCGTAATCCGGTCCCTCTTGTTGCCTATGGCAGAGAGCATGCACGGCTCACTGCAGGGGTACGTAAATTAACTGATGTTGTACCGGCTCTTCTTGATGTCATGAAGTAAAATATTATTTCCGGGAGGATTTCTGTTTACTCGTCGGCCGGCGGTGAAACTCGTCTTGCCTTTCACCGTGGGCATAATTATTGGATGGCTTTATCCATTTTCTTTTCTGCTTGTTTATAGCGGAATAACTCTCCTTGTTCTCATTTTAATGATTTGTATTGCGGGAAAGCGGTGGCAGTTGATCTGCGACTTCCTATTGGTCATTCTCTGCACCGGATTCGGAATTCTCAAAATTACCTACGATGCCCGATATACGGCGGAAAGTAATGTCGCCCGGGTCCGATGGCCCGATGGAAATGTCATTCTGAAAGGAACCGTCATTGATGAACCCTCGCAATCGGAACATTCTGTGAAGCTTGTTGTTGACGCCGAATCTGTTATTGTTCAGAGCCGAGTCGTGAAGGTGACTGGTCATATTCTCGTTTCATGGCGTCGCGCAGGGGGAAGTTCTCCGGATCTCGATTCTTTCCGATGCGGTGTACGGGTATCGCTTTCCGGAAAAATGGCAGGAATGAATCCCGTAAGAAATCCCGGCGAATTCGATTACGGATCGTATCTCAAACTGAATAACATTGATGGCAGATTCTATGCTGATTCGCTGAATTCAACTTGTATATCCGGTAAGGAAACTGGCGGTATTTATGCACGGTTAGTCAATCCGGTACGCCGGTCGATTGTAACGAAGATTGACACTCTCATTGGTGGCGAGGAGGCTCGCTTTCTTAGAGGACTGCTGATCGGCGAGCGCAGTGATATTCCACTCGAAGTAAAATCCGCGTTTATTAATGCAGGGGTCATGCACGTAGTCGCCGTATCCGGACTCCATGTCGTGATCGTCGCGGCTATGATAGTAATCCTCCTTCAGTTTTTCAGGGTACCAAACCGGTGGAGATCTGCGGTTACGGGCATCCTTCTGGTGTACTATGCGCTTCTGACGGGAGGTACCCCGTCTGTCGTTCGGTCAGTCATAATGGCGGTCATTTACCGCGGCGCTAAGTGTACCGAGCGAAGAGTCGATATATACAACGTTCTTGCCGTGTCCGCAATGATCATTCTCTGTATTGATTCGAGACAGCTTTTCCACCCGGGCTTCCAGCTTTCGTTTGTATCTGTTCTCTCCATCGTTTATCTTTATCCCCGGATAAACATATTTTCTCAAATCTTTCGTGATAAGAATCGATTATTGAAATTCGTCTCATTCTGCTGGAGCATGTTTGCCGTTTCACTTTCGGCTGCGATAGGGACGGGACCGTTTGTATCAATGTGCTTCGGAAAGATATCGCTCATCGGTATCATAGCGAATATTATTGTTGTTCCGCTCTCTAATGTAGTTCTCGCGGTAGGAATGATCACTATCGGTATTTCTTACATATCGATGGCTGTCGCGTCGGTCTACGCTGAAGTGACCCGCGTACTGACAACCATAATGTTGGACATCGTCCAAATGTTCGGGAACTTACCCTTTGCCTATATTCAATCTAACATCTCTTACCTTGCGTCGATCATTTTCTATGTGCTGGTTGGCTTATGCATTATGGTAGTGCAAAAGAGCACGATGAAAAGAGCGCTAATCCTCTTTCTGGTACTGATCAATATGCTTATCTATTGGAATATCTTTTGCCGTCCGGAGGGGGAACTCCGCGTAGCATTCCTTGATGTGGGACAGGGAGATGCGATAGTTATTGAATTGCCCGGCGGAAAAACCGTTATTGTAGATGCAGGTCCGCAATCCTTATACTATAATACCGGGGAACGCGTTGTCCTGCCGTATCTCCGCGCAAGGGGAATCGGTTCAATCGACAAGCTTATCATTACGCATCCAGATGCCGATCATATGGGAGGGTGCGCTGCACTGCTTCGTGGTGTGGATGTCGGGGAAGTACTCGACGGTGGTATTCATCCAACCGGTTTATTGCAATCTTATTTCCACCATCTCGTAGATTCTCTTGAACTGAAAAGAACTATTATCGGACGCGGTATTAAGTACGGTGACTGTTCTTTATGGCGCATGTATATACTTCATCCTGCGGTGAATGAAATGAGTGAAGGTAGGTACGATAACAAAGGATCGGTAGTGGTCAGGATTGTATACGGTGGTACATCCATGATGCTTACCGGAGATATCGATTCGGATAACGAACTGGACCTTATCCGTACTTATGGCTCTTTTCTCGAGAGCGACATACTTAAACTCGCACATCATGGCAGTGTATCCAGCACTTCGGTTGAATTCCTCCATACAGTCAGACCGGAAATGAGCGTGATATCAGTCGGTAAACGGAACAGATTCAATCATCCGTCACCGGTAGTCCTCGACCGCCTGAAGGATGCCGGATGCTCATATCTCAGGACGGATGAGGCGGGCGCTCTTATTTTTGAATCGGACGGGATAAAATGGAAGAGATTTCACTGGCGTTGAATTTCTTTAAAATCTGCTTATGGTTATTATTGCCTTGCCGGGCAATAATTATTGATGGGACAGAGACTGCATAAGGGTCTGCGGGCCTGGCATGTGTCGCGCCCATGTTGGATGAGGATATTGCCGAAGTCGATCCAGCGCTTTTTCGGTATTATTTGCATCAGATCGATTTCAATTTTTTCAGGATCTGCGTTCTTCGTAAAGCCCAGGCGGGCG
>CAYGXH010000453.1:0-2817 GCA_964353675.1 uncultured Chlorobiaceae bacterium | reverse complement strand
TATTTTAGTTAATTCCCTGTTCAGATTCAATTCTATTAAACAATGAAAAACAACAGGAAAATAACAAAAAAGGTCTTCGATAGAGGTCAACTAAAGAGCTCTTCATGAGATTTTGTAACATGGACAAATCGTCTGAACCGCTGATAACGCTGATGATTATGATGTAATGATGAATGAGTTATCATAACAATCATTTAATCATAAACATCAGCGGTTCAGACAATATTGAGGACATCCTACCCTCTTAGGAAAGGATACTTGAAACGCCCGTTGTTCTACAGTTGAACTGTCGAACATTATTCAATCAAGATCGTCCGATTTCTGTCTTTATTTTAAGGGAGAAGAAATCGGAAATTTATCCCGGCAAGCAACACTAGATTTCCGATTACTTCTTCCCTAACTCAAAGACAGGAATCGGAAATCAAACCACCCACAGTACAACTGTCAGAGAGTGGAAGAATAACATAGGGCAAAACCGATTTATTTTATTCGACTTGTATTTTATAAAAATTTTTGGTTTGTTTGGTGAATATTAATCCTTCTATTTACGAATAACAGGTGTCCTATGAAATTCAACCGGCTTACTATCATTTTCCTTTTATCAATATTCATATATATCATTCCAACCTCCACATGCACTATTGCTGTAGTATCGGGTAAATGTACGCCGGATGGGCGGCCGTTGTTATGGAAACACCGTGATACCGATCATCTGCAAAATGCATTGATGTACTTCACAGATGGGAAATATCCCTTTATCGGATTAATCGATTCCGACGATTCACTCTGCGAGAATGTCTGGATTGGTTGTAACAAGTCCGGCTTCGCGATTATGAACTCCGCCTCCTATAATCTGATCCTAAAAGACACAATTAAATTGAAAGACCGTGAAGGGATTTTGATGAAGCTTGCCCTTCAGCAGTGTAAAACATTGGAAGATTTCGAGAGACTACTGCAGCAGCTCCCGAAACCGCTCGGCGTGGAGGCGAACTTCGGAGTGATCGATGGACAGGGAAGCGCGGCGTTCTACGAAGTTGATAATTTCACCTATCGGAAACTCGATGTCAATGATTCAACCATCGCACCTTTTGGTTATCTTGTACACACCAATTTCTCGTTCACCGGGGATCCGATTAGAGGTGCAGGTCATATCCGGTTTCCCCCTGCTGAAGCCTTATTCCACGAAGCATATGAATCGCGAAATATCACTCCACGCTTTTTACTGCAAAAGGCGAGCCGCTGCTTGAAGCATTCTCTTACTGAAGTCGATCTCGCAGAGGTCGGCACCGCGACGACCGGCGATACCCGTTTCACCGCTTTTGAAGATTTCATCCCAAGATTTTCAACGTCTGCTTCAGTCGTAATCCAGGGAGTGCGGCCGGGAGAATTAACGGACTTCGCAGCATTATGGACAATTCTCGGACATCCACTGACGTCGGTGGTCACACCGGTATGGTTAGGCGGTTCGTCCGAATTCCCTGCTCTCCTTAAGGTTTCATCTGCCGGAGCGGCACCGTTATGTGACAAGGCAATGACTTTGAAAAAACGTCTTTTCCCAATTCAGCGCAGTTACGGTGAGCGCTATATTAATGTAGCGGCGCTCATCAACTCCGCCGGTACGGGAATTCTGCAGCAGCTTAAACCTCTCGATGACAGGATATTTGAAGAAGCAGAGAAACGCCTCGAAGGGTGGAGAAAAGACGGTAAGATGGGTTCGGATGTCAATAAATTCTATCGTTGGATGGAAGAAACAGTCCGGGCTGAGTACGTGCGACTCTTTAATATGTAAACATTTCGGCAACCCGCGACTCATCTAGATTATTGGCGTGAGCCCCGAGCGAGTCCCAAAAAAAGTCCCTTCCTTGTTGGGATGGGACGAGTCGAGGGGATACGCAGGTACACACAAGGAGATTCTACGTGGAATTAACCAGGGTTTACCAGCATAAAATAGATAATGGTGAAATCCCCATACCTTAAAGATGATGTAATATTGTAGATAATTCCTCCCATTTTGTTATTAGGTATGCTTACTTTATAAAAAATATTTTATCAGGTTGGAAAGGGTAATGAACGTTCCTTTTTAGGGGAAGCAACATAGCCCCTCTGCCCGGCATTCCAGATACACTTATTGCGTGAAGGAAAACTGTCAAAAGAAACAGCCACGATTTTATTATCCATAAACTTCCGCCATTGCCATTGACCGTTTCTGTCTTGATAAAATTTCCATACATTGGCTGTTTGGATCATTTTAAACCTCCAAATTCAGGATTATTGAGCACTTGGTGAAACGTTTTGAAAGGAGAGTTTGACGGGAAATGTCTCAGATTCACATATTCAATATACATAGTATTCCAGTCGTATCCTAATTCCCTCACGAGCACAAAAATGACCTTTAAGCATCGCGCATGTCCAAGTGAAGCCCCAGGTACCATTAATCACAGGGACATAAAACCCCAATTTTATCAGCTGGGGCTCATTTCTTCGCCGAGGGCGGAGCCGTCGTTCCCGATGAAAGGCGGTTGGTTACAACGAGAATGTTGTTCTCGGATTTTGTAAATCTACCTCAAGAGCAACATTTTCCTAACTTGCGTGAAAGTCCTGCCCGGATCAGTCACACTTGTCGCCACCAGACGATAGAAGTACAATCCTGAACCTATTGGGGCGTTCCATTCAACCTGGTAATATCCGGCTTCCTTATCGCCATTCACCAAAGTTGCCACATTCTGTCCGAGCATGTTGAAGATTTCCAGCTGCAAGTTACTCAACTCAGGCAAAGTATAGTTTATTATTGTTACCGGATTGAACGGATTGGGATAA
>CAYGXH010000452.1:0-2818 GCA_964353675.1 uncultured Chlorobiaceae bacterium | reverse complement strand
CCTTATAACTCGCGTAACTTATATGAGCGTCCCCGTTTTTATCCATTGCGATGGCATTTTCCATTCCACCGTCAGGGTCTAGCACTTCTTTCTCCCACGAACCGCTCACGTTTGTTGCGTATTTAAGTGTCTGTGGATTTCCTGTATGCCAATCAATAGGTATATGGTGGTAAACTATATGAATTTTACCAGCAGAGTCGACAGCGATAGAATTTCCGGAACTTTGGAAACCGCCGCTGTCAATAAGAGTTAACTGCCAGCCCGTGCCTGTTTTAGTCGCGTATTTATTGTCCTCCAGTGAACCACCGACATAGCTGATATGAGGCCGGTTATCCGGACCAATAGCAATTGAAGTAACCATCATTTCAAGCTGTCCGCCAACATTGTCGATTTGTTCAGGGTCATGCCAAATCCCGTCGGGTGTATTAGTCAAGTAGTACACGCCGCCTAGGGTATAGACGCTGATGTGCGCATGGTCGTTCGAATCAAGCGCCATCGACGCATGATCATAAGCCGAGGCGAGCGTGTCGACCACCCATGCACCTGATGTATCGTTAATATAGATCAGCGGACCCCCGGCTGACGAACCCGGTGCGGCGATATAATTTATATGGATGTGATCCCTGGAATCAACTTTTAGTGAAAGCGCCCAGATGCCATCTGCACTTTGGCCTATTGTTTCTTCTTGTTTCCAATATCCATCCACATTGTTTGTGTATTGGAGGTAAGCAAGCGGGTATGCATCGGGATCGCGCTTAACATATGCGATATGCATATTTCCGTTTCTGTCGGCTGTGATCTCAGAGATATCGGTATACCCGTTATTATCAATTATCTTTTTAATCCAGGAACCGCTTGTATTATTTTTATAGGCCAGATCACCGACGTATTCTGTTGCATAACTAATATGCGCTTTTTTGTGCTTATCTACAGCAATAGAAGGATTGTATCCTTTGCCGATCTGATGTTGTAAATACTTATCGACAGTTACAACTCTGCAAGTATAATTATTAGTTTGGATATAGTCCGGCGTGGTGCCGTTGACATATGCTTTGTTGCATATATCCCCGGTTTTTGTAGGCTGAACTATGATTGTTATTGTCGCATAATTATTCGCCGGAATCGAATCTATATTACAACTCACGACACCTGTGTCAAAACCGCAAACGCCCAGTGTTGATGTCATTGAATACAATTCCATATCACCGCATGGTTTATCCTTCACAAGAACTCCTGTCGCGGTCATTGGTCCATGGTTGAAGATATTCAGTGTGTAAGTAAGATATTGATACACGCCGACGGGATCGGGATCTGCACGGTGGGAAATGGCAAGGTCTGCCCCGGCAGGTCGTGTCCACATGTAGATGTCCCAGTTTTCATTTACGTCGTTTCCGTTGCGTAAATCTTGCCAGACCACACGTTCATCCGATGCCGCGGGATTTTGCTGTTGAACCTGGAGAGAATCAACGATAACGATATCACCCCATAGCTGGTCGTGGAAATTGTATGTGTATATTTTTAGTATTCCATTCCTATCGTCCTCGAAAGCTAGTGTATTACCGGAAATTCTCGGATTGGTTTGGTTCGATGGTGTATCATAATCCATGTCGATAAATACGGACACCGGCCAGAACTCTAAATCCTGCGGAGGATCGCTGGATGTAAAATAATTGAGATACCGCATGTAAATGTCCCCGTTTCCGTTCCGGTAATCTTCCCAGAGTATCCTGTTTCCCCATATGGTCGGGTTTTGTTGATCGGCTTTATCAGTGCATATTGCTTTTTCCTTATCCTTGGTGATATCGTACATATAGATATCTTCATTGCCATTGCGGTTATCCTCCCAAACAATTTTGTCACCCCAGATGGCCGGCATAGTCTGATATCCGGAATGTGTAGTAACAGGACTTTCAGCAGCTTTGCCCAAGTCGTACATGTAAATATCCCAGTTCATGTCACGGTTGTCCTGCCAGACGATTATATTGCCGCTGATAACAGGATTGTTCTGATCATATGAAGCTGTGCATATCGCACTTACGGTCTTGGATATGATATCATACATGTAAATATCCCACTGGGAGCTTCGGGCTTCTTGCCAGACGATGTGATCGCCCCATATAGAGGGCTTGGTCTGAGTATAGGATGTCGTACAGATGGGTGTTTCAATATCCGTTAACAGGTCGTACATATAAATGTCCCAATTTCCGTTCCGATAGTCCTGCCAAACGATGCAGTCGCCCCAAAATGCCGGATTTTGTTGTTTAGATGTATCCGTGCAGATGGATTCGATCGGATCCTGTCCCGCCAGATGAAAGGTGAAAATTGTATTGATAGCGAGAATGACTAGAATAAGTCGCATTATTAAAAACTGTTTCATAAATCCCTCCACGTCGTATCGGATTTGTGATTTGTTTTACGAAATAACGGCTATATACCAACTAAAATCTCCAGTAATCACCATCATGGGAGTGTTTACAACCATAACACTAACGAACTGGAGAATCACATTCATATTAAGGTACAAATATTTTCGCGTAAAAGGCAACCCTTACTTCCCGTTGTCGAGTCTAAAACATCCCTAAATGAGCTATTTTTAACGTTTATCGATGCATTCTATTTATCTCGGATAGCATGTAATGATGTAGGATCTTAATTCCGTGGTGGGAGGGGTCAGCTACCAGCTATTCCCGAAGCATGAAATCGATTTGCCGACGTTCGGGATCGACACGGATAACCCGTACGATAACTTTATCGCCGAGTCTGTATCGCTTCTTTGATTTCCTTCCGATGAGGGAATGATGTTTTTCATTAAAAGTAT
>CAYGXH010000451.1:0-2831 GCA_964353675.1 uncultured Chlorobiaceae bacterium | reverse complement strand
TATAGGTTCCTCTGAGATTTTCAGCAATCTCAAGATGTAATCGTTAACAAAATTCCAGGGATCTTCTGACATTCCCTCTAAAAAAAGAGAGTGTAGCAAACGCCGGTTGTATTCTTTCTCGTTAAGCGGCTTGTTTTCATCTGATTTCTCTGGATCAGCTTCAAAGCTCATTTTTGTACTTATACCGTTATAGTATCAAGAAGACACTCAGAGCCATTACAATCATCCCTGCAGTCGCTCCGATAATCACAAGATGTTCTTCACCGAACATATGCGCCGTGGGCAGAATTTCATCGAGGGTAATGTAAACCATGATGCCGGCGGCAAACGCCATAAGAGTATATATAAGATTTGGCGTGAGAAAGTTGAATAGAATAGCATAACCGATAAGGGCACCCATCGGCTCGGCTAAACCGGCTGAGAATGAGTATATAAAAGCCCGCTTGCGGCTTCCTGTAGCCTGCATAATAGGGATAGAAACGCTGATTCCTTCAGGGATATTGTGGATGGAAATCGCCACCGCTACCAGGATACCGAAACTCCGGTCGACAGCTAGCGCGCTGCTAAAAGTAACCAGTCCTTCAGGGAAATTATGGATAGCAATCCCTATTGCCATAAGAATACCGGTCCTCATGAGACGCGATGATTGATCGACTCCGGATACAACCGGTTTACCGACTTCCTGCGCGGGTCTACTTCTTCTCGTCAACGGGAATGAGGGATGTCCGGTTTGCTCGAACTTATATTCATGAGGAATAAATATATCAATCAACATGATAAAAGCGATTCCGCCAAAGAATCCCAGGTTGGTAGATATAAATCCGACGTTATCCAAAGCGGTATGAAGGAGTTCGACAAAAGAGACATAAATCATCACGCCACCCGAAAATCCTAAAATCAGCGACATATATTTGGGTTTTGGCTGGCGGATGAAGTAAGCAATGATACTGCCTATCCCGGTTGATAGACCAGCGGCTAATGCCAGTAGAAGCGCGAAAGGAACATTACTTGCCATTTGTGACTTACATTGTAACAAACGGTTGTGCGGTGAACAAGACAGAGAAAGCAACAATGAATAAGTGAGGTGAAAATTATCTGGAAAATACGCGGCCTCTGGTTATAGATTGGTTAGGTTTATTAAAATTAATGAAGATTGGAATTGGAGCGGGTGATGGGATTCGAACCCACGACGTCTTGCTTGGGAAGCAAGCGCTCTACCACTGAGTTACACCCGCTCGAATCGTTTTCATTTTATCTTAAATACTCTAGACTGTAAAGTCGATTAGCAAGCTATTACCAGTCACAGTTAATCTTCGTCCTGCAGTTCCTCCCACATCATCCCTACCATTGTCTGGACCTGCTGTTTTACAACCGATGTAATAGGCACAGGGATAACATCGGAAAGATCAATTTTATTAATCACATCTTTCTTTGACGCGTTGGCTTTTACCATTTCTTGGACGCGCTCACGTGTATTTTCAAAGAGTACTCTTGTTCTTCTCACGTGTTCTTTGCTGCACATTTCTTCATGTCCAGGGATAATTTTATCGACATCCATTCCTTCAATTGTTTCAAGTGCTTCAATCCATTCCCCAAAATGTGAGTACGGTGCGACAAACGGCATGCCGACATCCACGTTATCTCCGCAGAACAGGACTTTATCTTGGGGTACAGATATCAGGCTTGAAGCCGGTGAATGTCCGCCCACGCGGCTCAATTGCAACACAATATCGCCAGCGTAGAGTGTCATTTCCGTCACGAACGTAATTTGCGGCGGGATGATGTTCAAATTATCAAAGATATCTTTGTACTGCCTGTACAGGTCTGGGAAAAAGTGGTTAATTTCTGTTGGCAAATTCTCTCTTAAGTATTCGATGTCTCTCACCGCTGAGTGCTGGGCGATCACCTTCCTGGTTAGACCGGCCCCGCCGATAACATGGTCGAAATGCTCATGGGTGTAAATGACATAGGCAATCCGCTTTTTGGTAAGTTGGTGAATCTGGTCTTTTAAATCGCGGGTATCATCCGGGAGTGCCGGCGTATCGATCACGATAGGACCCTGATCTGTGAGCACCACTCCAATGTTGCATCCGAGATATTTTGTTTCTACATAAACATGTTCGCTGACCTGCTGCATATGCACTCTCCCGCCTATGTTATAGACATGAGTATGACTGGAAATCTCGTCAGGTCATACCATTCAGTTTTTGTCTTTTATTTTTAACCACTCGTCTCTTAAGATGCCAAACATCACGTGATCGTAAAAAGCACCATTTTTAAACATTGCCTGACGCTGGCGACCTTCCTCAGTAAAACCAACTTTCTTATGCATTCTGATACTGCGTTCATTAAAGCCGACCGCGCCAGAATTAATTCGATGGAGATTCAACTGCTCAAAACCATACCGAATGATTACCCTTGCAGCTTCTGTGCCATAACCTTTACTCCAGTAATCCTTCTCTCCGATGGCAATACCGAAAGTAGCATTGTGGTCTTTGGTGTTGATGGAATTTAGACTGGTGCTGCCAATAGCCTTGTTCGCAGCATTCTCTATCGCTTCGATAACAAACATAGCATTAGTCTGAGCTCTAGAACCTCCCAGGTCTTCGATAAATTTTTCTTCGGACATTTCTGTCATTGGTAGATACATACCTAAATATTGAATAACCTCCGGGTCATTGAACCAATTGAGAAAATAAGCAATATCCGACCTTTTTACGGGACGTAAAGTAACCAGTTTTCCTATGAGCATTTTATCTCCTCTTTCTATGGATTTACACGGGATTATCGCTACTAAGGCTACATATATTTGTAATACTGAGGCGCATGGT
>CAYGXH010000450.1:0-2844 GCA_964353675.1 uncultured Chlorobiaceae bacterium | reverse complement strand
GAAAGTAAATCAAACAGACGGATTCAAATACATATTAAGCGACGGAAGCTGGCTGCTGATACGCTTTTCTGGAACTGAACCCCTAGTGCGGATTTATTCGGAAGCATCGGATAAAGACCGGGTCGCAGCAATTATTGATGACGGGAAAAAACTCGTCGCAACAAAAGCCTAGAGAATCTTATCGGGTATCCATAACGGATTTATTTTGTTTCTACCACGGAGCAACTGAGAAATTATGATTAACGGCGTAATCACCATCGCAAGCATCGTATTTTCCATTGCCTTAATGCCGCCGGAGAACTGCTTACCAACCACACACCAACAACAAAATATCTCAGCAAAAAAGCAGACCCAGAAAAAGGATACCCCCCGCCGGGGCCATCGTCAACTACGGGAAGTACGACTTTACATTCAAATCACTGGACGGCCGGACATATCAGCTCCTGCAATATGGTGGGAAAATCACACTCGTTAACATCTGGGCACCCTAGTGTGAACCGTGCAATAAAGAAACCGATGGACTCGTTCGACTTTACAACCGCTACAATTCAAAAGGTTTTGAAATTATCGGTATCGCAGTCCAAACTACCGCACCCGATGTCCGTTCATTCATCCAATCCCATAAAGTCAGATGGCCGGTAGGCATCAAGGATGATATCACTAAACTTTACAAATCGGTTGGCATACCCGCGAGCTACCTCTTCAGCCCTGAAGGTAATCTTATCAAGGAATTCGTGGGTTACACAGATGAAAAAGCTCTTGAGGTGATTCTCGGCGATGCTTTGAAAAAATTACCGGTGAAAAAACCGTAAGTTCTCTATTTCCTCCTGAGGGAAAGACACAATGGCAGGATTGCTTTATCGTCTTATCTCAATTCATTAATTGATGATGCAAACTGCAATAATATCAGGTTAAATTCTCCGAATACTCAATTTTTCCTGTTTGCTTTCCCTTGAGATTCACAATAGTTCTTAGTATATTCAAATACTTCCAACAACCAAAACATTCAAACCTGGAGTATAACATGATTTGCATCGCAAACCGTATGAGCCGGCTCGGCACAGAAACAGCATTCTTAGTTCTCGCAAAAGCTAAGGCGCTTGAAGCACAAGGAAAGAAAGTGATTCATCTTGAAATCGGTGAACCTGATTTTGATACGCCGATGAACATTAAAAATGCGGCAAAAAAAGCGCTGGATAATAATTATACACATTACGGACCTGCACCAGGATTACCGCCGATGCGTGAAGCTATTGCCAAGCATATTTCCCAAACGCGCGGGATTGAGGTTAAACCCGATAATGTCGTTGTCACTCCCGGTGGAAAACCTATTATGTTTTATACGATACTAGCAACGGTAAACGAGGGCGATGAGGTTATTTACCCAAATCCGGGTTTCCCAATCTATGAATCTGTCATCGAGTTTGTGGGCGCGAAAGCCGTACCGCTCGCTCTTCGGGAAGAGAACGAATTTCGCGTGAGTATCGCTGACCTGAAGAAACTGATAACGAAAAAAACCCGCATGCTCATTATAAATTCACCACAGAATCCGACAGGCGGTATTCTCACTCTTGAAGATATCAAGGAGATTGCCACACTCGCGAAGGAACACGATTTCATTGTTCTTGCAGATGAAATCTACAGCCAAGTTGTGTACGGCGATTTTAAACACCACAGTATAGCCGCGCAACCGGGGATGTTGGAGCGGACAATCATTTTAGACGGCTTTTCCAAAACGTTCGCAATGACGGGCTGGCGGCTCGGCTACGGCGTGATGCCCGTCGAGCTCGCACAGGCAGTCGCTCAACTTCAGATCAACAGCACATCTTGCACCGCAAGCTTTACACAGATTGCCGGAATTGAAGGACTCACAGGCCCGTGGGATGAAGTTCGCCGTATGGTAGGCGAGTTCAAGAAGAGACGTGATGTAATCGTCGCCGGATTAAATTCCATTCCGGGCATCAAGTGCCACCGGCCGCACGGCGCCTTCTACGTTTTTCCCAACATAAAAGGTACCGGCATGAACTCAAGGGATCTCGCTGATGCGCTCCTGAACGAAGCAGGAGTTGCGTGCCTTTCGGGAACAGCATTCGGTAAATACGGCGAGGGCTACATTAGATTCTCCTATGCGAATTCAATCCCTAATATTGAAACTGCGCTTGAGAACATTCGTGCTTTCCTTCGGAAAAGGTAATATTGCAGAAAAGTCAAACTTCCGATATTTGTCTCTGAATTCATACAGAAAATATCGGAAGTTTGGGACCGCAATCTTCTGACTCTTGCGATTAAAAGACTGAAACTCAGAATCCCTCCTGTCCCGGCATTTTCGGCTTCACATTCACAGATATTTTTACGACATATCTCTTACTCCCGTCGTTTTTGAGTTTTCCCACTCAAACTTGTATATTGGGACTGGATTGCGATATATGAAAACATTTGACCTGGCAATTGCCTGGAACTGGGAGTACGACCATGACTTCATCAGCGGCATCGAACACGAATGTGCTGTCAGAGAAGTCACAACGTACCGGATTGATCCGCTTAATCTCAAGAATACGCTCAACGCTCTCTATAATGGCGAGGTTGCCTTCCGGGGGTACTATGACCGCGCATCGGATGCCGATGCAGCATTTATTCCTCTCGTGGAATGGATGGAAAGCAATGCACAGTTACTGATCAATCCGTATCGGCGTGTTCTACACGCAATCGACAAGGCAACGATGCACATGGAACTGATGTCCGGTGGACTGAATGTCCCGGATACTATTATAATACCTCCGTTTAACCTATGTCATTCGATTAAGCTGGAAAACCACGAACTCAATCGATTACGAAAGCCGTTCG
>CAYGXH010000449.1:0-2845 GCA_964353675.1 uncultured Chlorobiaceae bacterium | reverse complement strand
ACGATGTCGCTCTCCTGCGGAAAACGGTAGGTCCATTGATGGGTGTTAAAGCATCCGGAGGCATCCGTTCACGCAAAGAAGCTATTGCTATGATCAAAGCCGGTGCCAGCCGCATCGGTACCAGCGCGGGTGTGGAATTAGTGGGTGGTATAACTTTTAACACCTCAGTTAAGAAATCGAAACAACACTAAAGAACTGGAAAGATATGGAAACTCTCAAGGTACCACGAGCGATGATGCCGGCAATCTGCATGATTGTTATATTCTTCGCAGGATGCGCAACATCGGAAAAATCAACTGATGACCAGAAGAGCGGAACTAGAACGACCAATTCCGAGCGGATTGCTGCAGAAGTTAAAAACCGTGCCGACAGCATAGCCGCCAGGTCGAAGGTGGAATCCCAAATATTACCTCCACCAAAAATTTCCGGAAAATACACCGTACAGCTGGGCGCATATACAACACCGGAGAATGCAGTAAAAGTAGCCGACGTTGCGAAAGAGCGTTTCAACCTCCTGGTCTACACTTTTCATGATAAAACCGACAATCTTTACAAAGTTTTCATGGGTGACTTTTTAATAAAAGATGATGCGCGCAATTACCGCGATGATATGGTGCGCCGATATCCGGGTGAATATAATGATGCATGGGTTTCAGAACATCCTCCGCAATAAAACGATCATCTTTTCGATTCTTCTCCTCCTCATCGCCGGATGCAGCACGTCTAAGCGTGTCGAGAAGGAGAAATCAGATGGGGAGCTGAAAGAATTTCTTGCGAAGTACGAGAAAACTTTCGATCCCTCGGTTTACAATCCCCCCGTCGAAAGTATTAAAGTAGAAGAACAGCAGGTGCATGATGCAATCGTATCTGCGAATGCTGTGGAGATAGCTGTCCCGGAGACAATTCCCGGATTCAGGATACAGGTACTTTTCACGCCCGAAATTGAAGAGGCAACGCAGATCCGAGACAGTCTTAATGCCTCCGTACCGGAAGAATGGATATACGTCGTCTTTGATTCACCGTATTATAAAGTGCGTGTCGGGAATTTTGCTGAACGTTACGAAGCTCAGGCATTATTGAGAAGACTGATCGCCATTGGATTTAACGAAGCATGGATCGTTCCGGATAAGATTATCAAGAATCCTCCTCTCCGTACTCCCGAGTTACCGGAAATCCAACCACCGTAACTGGAAGTATCAACGAAACCGGACTGTAACACCCTCCAGAGGCCAGCGCGCCCTCAGTTTTAATGTATCACCGTAGACTGTAAACCGCTCCGCTTTCTCGAATGGGAACGGCTTGCCGAATGAGTATAAACCATTTCCATCCTCATCGCGGAACGCTGAAAGAGTGTATTTTCCCTCCGTAAGATTCTGGAATGTAAACGCCATTACACTGTCGAGCATGAGTACACGGGGAATGCTGTTGTTGGAAATATTCTTTGCGGTGATGAATACAGCTCCCGATGCCCCTTCCGCGTCATCTGTCACGACCCCACTGATACTGCTCATACTCTCTTCACCTGCTGTTTCGAGTGAATAACTGATGACACTGTCGGTATAGGAATTCCCGAAAAGATCGGCAAGCGAATCCATACGGATCGTTAATGTGTAAGACATACCCTTCTGCAATTCTTTTTGCGGAATAAGCCAAAGCTCGCGGGAATGCGGCCAGGACCTTGACAGCTCGATGGGAACTCGAGCCGAGTCGGTTAGCAGCACACCGCTTGTGAAACTTGCTTTCCTTATCGCCTCAGTGAAAAATAGACGGAGAGTATCCGTGGTCAAAATTTCTGTACTGTTTTTCGGCGGATAAAGGAGATCAAAACCGGGTCGTGATGTATCATAAGTTGAACTCCCTGCGAAATCGGCACTGTTCCGGGGTTCGGTCAGAGGATTACCTGCAATGTCGTACATACCCGATACTTTTATCCGGTATGTCCGGCCAAAATCCTGTGTTGTTGTTACGAGCTGGATCTCCATCACCGGTTTTTCACCGAATGAAATATCCTGTATTGAAAGAGACGTGCCCGCAACAGTATCGAAAAGCGAAATATTTCCGTTTCTAATCGACTCTTCATTCATTCCTTCGCTGAAGCGGAGAAGAACGTGGGACTGGTCGATTGACCGGGCACTTGAAAGAAACGGAGCCGCTGTATCCTCTATTGCAAGTCTGAATTGAACTCCGTTGAAAAGTGGTTTTCCCGACGTGAGTGTCACATCCGATGTATAAATACCGAACTGATCAACTTGGACATCGTACAGCAGATTTTTATACTCATCACGCACTGCCAAGATGCGATAGCGTCCGACTGGAAGATACGGCAGTAAAAATGTCCCCTCTCTCCCCGTCTGTGTGAGGAAGTCTGGTTTTAGCCGTGTGGGATTAACTGTATCTATATTCCTCCCGCCGAGGCTATAGGCGAAAATCATGACGCCCTCGGCTTTCTCGTCAATTACGGAGCCGCTCACCGCGCAGGAGTCAATGAAGTTACCTGTGGAAAACGGGAGCGAGAAAGCTTTATCGAGCCGGTTACCGCGCGTATCAAGCACATCCGTACCGATTGTTATGATATAGGTCATCAGCGGCCGCAAAGTATCTTCGAACGTAATCTCAACATCGGTTCCGCTCCAGTCATATAATAAACCGCTGATGGTGGGTGAAACGAAGAACGATTCCTGGAATGACCTTCTGTCGACGTACTTATCGAACGAAAAAGAAAATTTATTTTCAATATAGTTGAGAGCCATCGGCGCAGGAGAAGTGGCAATTATCTTAGGGGGTGTTTTATCGGGTGGTCCACCGGATGGAGCTACTTGTCCGGCGCAGTTGAAGGAAATCAACG
>CAYGXH010000448.1:0-2848 GCA_964353675.1 uncultured Chlorobiaceae bacterium | reverse complement strand
GTGTGAATGTATAGACCCTGTTATCCACACTTTCCCAATTGTTCTCTGTGTACCAGAATTTAAAATAGATCTTTCCACCAACACCGCGTCGGAGCGTCGTTGTCACTTCGTATAAATCAGGATTCAACGGATTCTGGGTTAATATCGTTGTCTTTGTAGCCCATCCGTTGAAATCTCCATTTACGGAGACTGTATCCGAAGCGGGATCAAAACGTCCGGAAAGTCGTTCAAGCTCCATATTGCATGAGAATGTAAATTCTATATTATGCTTTTTTGTGCTATCGTTATTGAACCATGCATAATATGTGCTTTTATTAGTCGGTATATAGTGCGTACGATTTGCGACACCTTCCCACACTGAAGCAGCCGCTGAAAAGTCGTAATACTGAAATTTGAATTCAATTGTTTTTCCAGCCGTATCGGCGAGGGTATAGGTATAGATAGAATCCAGGTCCGGGTCAGTCAATTTGCTAACACTACCCCACCCATTGAAGCCGCCGCTTACGAACAGCGTATCCGTTACAGGATCAAAATCACCCTCCTGCAATAGTATTTTCATGTTGCACTGGAACTCGACCGTGCTATTATTTACAATCCAATTTTCCCACAGGGCTTTCTGACTTGGGAACCAATTTAAATCTCCGGCTGGATATCCACCTTCACCTCCGCTATATGCATCGGCGATGGTTGGATACCCACAATCCAATGTGTCGGTGAAATACGCTAGAGGTCGACGGTCAAAATCAAACGTACGACTGAACCTAGTTGTTGTTTTTGTTTTACCAGATCCGCTATCAGGATCAAGTAACGGCCTACGGTACCAGCGCATGAAATTGACCATCAAATCAGGAATGTTACTGAGTGTAACCAATTCTTTAGTAAATGCAGTTGCGGAATCTGCGCCAAGTTTTCCGTTAATATGCCATGTTAACGGTGATCCCTCGGTTAGCGCAGGATCTGCGATGATAGGTCTTACAGACGCTGAATCCCAAAATTCCTGACCAGCTGTTGAGACACTATAATAATTATTTGAGATTGTCCAGTCCGTTGTAGTATTTGGATTTGAAAAAATCCATGTCATTCTTGCTTTCCCAAATTGATCGAGCTCACCATGATCTGTGAATTCAAGCTGACGCACAGCATCCGAATCGTTCCCAAGAGCAAATGCATCAATAAGTAAATTATTTGTAAATATTACTTGATTCCCTACTCTGCCCAGGGAGAACATTCCATGGTACGACATACCATTGACGATTGTATTATGATCGAATAGCATATATTTGATAGCTGCAGTACTCTGGAAGTGCCGGATAATGCGATCCTGGAAATTGACAAATGTATTATTGACAAAGATGAGTGAATCACACGATCCATCTCTAAGGTCAATCCCCTTCCCGGCACCTAGATTTGAAGTACCACAATATCCCATATTTCCGAAAATACAATTCGTGACTTTGACCACTCCCGGCGCTCTTTCAGTACGAATATGTTGACCACTCGTATTTGAAAAAACGCAGCTATCGAATACTATATCCCAGCCGCTTGTGGGTGAAGCGGTGAGTATCGTAAATAAAGCACCATTAATGTTGGCGATCTGGGTTGGATCAGGTTCAAGCCAACCGGCGAGGACAATATTTTTCATCCATACATCGCCGCGAATATCAACCATCCTGCCTGGGTTGGCACTTGTGACGGTATTTCTCGTCAGATAAATAACCGGACGGGCACCGGTTGAATCATGTGCCTTCATCCGAAACCACCAGTTTGTATTACGGATTTGAGTTCTAACCAGGAAAATTGCACCCCGTTGTAAAACATAGATTCGGAGTGAGTCGGCTCTTTGACCATTCGACAATGTATCTCCCTGAATTACATCATTGAGATAGGTAGATGGTCCAAGCTGGGGGATAAACATCTCATGCTCCCCCTGTCCGTAAGAAAATATCGGACAACAATAAAAAAGGATAATAATGAAAAATACAAATGATAAATTTTTCATAAAAACCCCCGTTGTTATTTGTGATTGGAATAGTGAATTTTTTGGAATTAGATTCATTTTTTTAATTGCATCATCATTATATACCTAAAAAGTAATTCTTGCTCCTACATCAGCAGATAATCCATAGAGTTCACTTTCATTAAGGAGTTCCCATCCGGTGAAATTATTTTTATTAGCGTTACTTTCTTTTAGGTTAGTGATGTTGTTGATATTAAGAGTAAAGGAAAAATTATTACTGACTTGTTGTTTTAGAGCCAAATCCCATTTCGAGAAACTATTTACTATTTGATCACTTTTTCCGTTTGCGGAAAATCTCCGAGTATAACCACCCTGATAATAATATGAAATACGCCCCGAAAATCCAGAGATATCATAACCCAACGCAATGTTACCGAATAGTTCAGGTTGATCCTCAAGTTTCCGTTTTACTTCAATCAGCACAGACCGATCATGTTCAACTGGCCAGGGTAAACCGGGTATATATCTCAACTCAGTAATTGGGTTAACGAGCGTTATGTAAGTCTCCGACCGGATAATAGATACGTTATAATTAAGCACGATGTTTTTCAAAAAACCTGGGAGGAAACTACCGTTTGCCTGATGTTCAATCTCTATACCCCAAACCCGGGTCGGTTTGTTGGAATTATATGGGAATGTCACAAACATATTTGGTTCGGCTTCACCATATGTTGAAACAGGCCATTTTATTCCAAGACTATCGAGGATATGCAGGGTTTGAGCAGCTGATGAACCGAATAAATTAGCACCGTTCAGAAGATGGTATATCTGTTTAATATCTTTATAGAATGCCGACACCGAGAATAAACCTATCGTATTGCCAAAAAGAGA
>CAYGXH010000447.1:0-2861 GCA_964353675.1 uncultured Chlorobiaceae bacterium | reverse complement strand
TTTGGTCTCGGCGAGTCCGGAACCAACGGAACGCTGGATGCGTATGAAATCGCGATATCAGCCGCGATAATGAGTAAAAGGGTCACGATGATAGAGCGGATCTTGTTTAACATGGCTTTTTCTCCAATGATATTTGGATATTACTTTTAAAGAACATATTTTCCATTATAATTATGTATACCAGGGGGAGATTTGTTCGTATATAAGGTAAAGAAGGATACGTTGAAAATCCAGAATTTTCGTAAAAAAACGCTAAAAATTATTATCGCAAATTTTTTGTGAGACTCGTCACCTTTTTATGCATATAAAAAAATTTTTGCGAATTTTCTTGACAAAACGGTAAAAATTCTATATATTTTAACTGAACAAAATATAGGAAACCCGAATTATTAATTTTATGCGTCTTTTCCTAAAAATTTTCATCATATGGTTTGTTATAATCGGAGCGTACGGTGTTTCGCTGCTTGTCCTCCCGCATACTCCCAAAATGACATCCGCATACCTCAATCAGGCTATTCAGAGTCTTCTTTTCATCATATCACTCTTCATTGTTTTTAAAGAACCGAATAAAAAGAATAAATTTATATTTCTAAACTTTGCAATTTACTTTGCACTCGCCCTAGGATCATTTCTGTATGATTTCATCGATCGGGATTTCTTCATGCAGAAATACTCGCGTCACCTGTTCTACCAGTACCTGACGATCGCATACATGTTCTTCCTCGCGGTTGCAGTTACATATACGGTTTTCGATTCGCTATTCCGTGAATTTACCGTTCCCAAGAAGTACCTGCTGACCCTCGTTGTCGTCCTCGGCTTTTTTATCTACTGCTTCCACATATACTTTTCAAATCCGCTTTACCTCTATTCAACGGAGGACATCAACCAGTGGAGAATTCTCAGCGCGTATATGGACACGCAGAACGGAGCTGTCGTCAGCCCCGTTGAGGTTGCAAATACGGTCAACCTCAAATCATGGCACGACGGTATTGCTGTCGGTGAATTGTATCCGGAGGAAAACCTCAGACGGATTGAAATTCTCTTTCCCTATCTGCAGGGGGTAAACTTCATGGTGCTTCTCGTGAAACCGCTCTACCTCAGCAGTATATTCATACACGTCTTTGTCATCGGCTTCATCCTCCTGTACTTCGGGTATCAGTACAAGAAAGATCCCCCGCAGGGAGCGTACATCGAAAAAATTATGTTCTTATTCCTCCTCGTTGCTTCCATGGATGCATTCCATTACTGGGGATTTATCAAGAGCGTCGAATGGACGACGTGGAATGAACTCTTTTCAGCCGGACAGTATATCACCGTATTCGCCGAAGTGATGCTTATATTATTCTTCGGCCTCCGACTGCGCTTTATCACGTCCGTCCAGGGTGAATTTTACGAAACTGAACTGGCGGCGAATCCCCAGCAGATAAGCAGGTGGAGAGATTGGATTGATAATCTTATCTTATCGCAATTTTCTAATTTTAAATTGTTTAACGGCAGATTGTTCCAGCGTTCAAATGAAAAATAGTATCTATTTACTGGTATGAGGGGATAATGGAAAAAGAAAAAAAGGTGAAAACAACGGAAGAACGAAAATCAGGGGGAATGGAGTACCCGATCATCGGCAAGAGTAAGGCAGTTGATCAGCTAATTAAGCAGATCAGCTCTCTTGCGAAGAGCCGCAGGGATATTATAATCATCGGTGAGGCCGGTGTCGGAAAGGGAGCTGTTGCGAAGAATATCTATTCCGTTGGCAAAGCAGAGGGAGAGCACAAGCCGTTCATGTCCATTAACCTCTCGGTTCTCGACGACAAGGAATTGGAAGCTGTCCTGTTTGGGTACGACAAGGGCGGAGGGGGACTCCCGTATTCCACAAAGCGTGGATTGTTTGAAATTGCAAACGGTGGAACGGTGCTCATCGAGGAAATAGAAGAAGCAAGTTTCCGCAACCAGATGAAAATCCTCTCATTTCTGAACGAGCGGGCTGCACGACGTATAGGCTCCATGAAATCGGAACCTGTCGATATACGGCTCATCGTGACCGTAAAGGAAGATCCGAGAGAGCTCATCGAAAAGCGGAAACTGATGGAAGAATTATACAGCAAGCTTTCCGAATTTGAACGGATAACCATACCGCCTCTCCGGGAGCACCCGGAAGATATTCCCCTCATCGTGAAGCATTTTTCAGGTGATCTATGCCGTGAGCTCGGCATCGGCGAACTGGTTATCGATATCAATGCCATCGACGTCCTCGTTCACCAGACATGGCGCGAAAATATCCGTGAACTGAAAGCGGTGGTTGATAAATCGGTTCTCTTCTCGAACAGCGGACATTTCATGCTCCCGCCCGAACTCGTCGATGAGAAGACCGAGGTTGTGAAAATGATAAACAACATCGCGAGCGGGCAAGACTTCATACTCGACAGGTCGCTCGATGCGATTGAAAAGGGAATCATCGAGCGTGCGCTCCAGAGGTTCGGATTTAATCAATCGCGTGCCGCAACCTTCCTCGGTATGACGGAGCAAACGTTACGGTATAAATTAAAACGCCTCAGCATCGCAAGTGCGCGCACACGCGTTTAAATATTAATCATCAAAATACTTTAGCAACAGATGCCCTTCCTGCGGAAGGGCATTTTTATTATCTCTTGGGGATTGTTCTCGCTTTCCAGACAATGTGGCGGCTGAGCGCAACAATGAAGGGGAGGAGGAGCACGTATGAATAAAGATAGATGAAGAATAGCGGAAAATATTTCAGGAGATGAAAAGCCTTGCAGCGTCTGATCGGTTTTAAGAGAAAAACGAACTCCGCCAGGAACATCAGCAGGAGCAGAAAAGCCGTGAGCATCGCCGGCAGTGTGAAT
>CAYGXH010000446.1:0-2862 GCA_964353675.1 uncultured Chlorobiaceae bacterium | reverse complement strand
AATTTAAAACCGGCGGCGATGCGCGTCTCGTATGAATCCAGCGTCCGGGTTATGATATGAAGGTCTTGAATATCACGATCGCCTATTGGAATGACGATGCGTCCTCCTACACGCACCTGACGAATAAGCGCCGGAGGTACTTCAGGCGCGCCGGCTGTTACAATTATACCATCGAAAGGGGCAAATTCTTTCCAGCCAATCGTACCGTCACCGCTTTTTGATACGAGTTCATATCCCAGCTTTTCCAGTCGTTTACGCGCTTCATTCAGTAGTTCGTTATTGCGTTCGATTGTGTAGACCCGTGCGCCCATTTCCAAAAGAATTGCTGCCTGGTATCCCGAACCTGTCCCTATTTCAAGCACTTTATCGTTCGGTTTTACATCAAGCCCCTCCGTCATGACCGCGACGGTATACGGCTGGGAAATCGTTTGCGAATGGCCAATCGGTAGAGCGCAATCATCGTACGCGCGATTGAAAAAAGCGCTCTGCACAAATGCGCGCCGGTCGATTCTTCCCATCGCCTTCAGCAGGTTTTCGTTCTCCACGCCCCGCGCGCGGATGAGATTCAGCATTTCCTCCCGTTCAAAATCAAACCGGACCCTGGTTGTTGCCAAATGCGCTGATCGTGAGAGCGGAAGTTTAGCCATTGATTTTCAAAAACCTCCAGACAGATTTAGCCGATTTATCGCCATGGAGCGATAAACGGGTGTACAGTTCGTGGCGTAATTCCTGCGTTGTCAGCCCCCGGATCAGTATTCCGTTATCGGCAATGGATATCTTACCAGTTTCCTCCGAGACGATAACCGCAATGACGTCTGCCTGCTCTGAGATACCGAGAGCTGCACGGTGACGCATTCCGAGTACCGTGTCGCCGATATTGGCTGTCTGCGACAGCGGCAGGGTTACCCTTGCGGCTTCGATAATGCGGTCGTGTACTACGACAGCGCCGTCATGAAGCGGCGCACGCGGATTAAAAATTGAAACGAGAAGCGCCTTACTGATTCGAGCCTGCAGTGGCGTTCCGGTTTCAACGTATGTTCGCACTCCGGTCGAGCGAACCACGACCACAAGCATTCCGTGATGCTTACGGGCAAGTTCTGAAGCGGCGCCGACGATCTCTTCGACAGATTCCTCCACATCAATCCGTATAAACGAACGGACGATCCGGTTGCGTCCAAGGAGGACAAGCAATCTTCTGAGTTCCGGCTGGAAAAGAACAATGAATGCAATGACCCAGATGTCCGTCAGCGTCCGCAATATCCAGTTCATCGCCTTGAGATTTATCGCCTGAGAGAAAAACGAGAACGCAAGGATGAGAAGAAGCCCTGCAAAAATCTGCGCGGCGATCGTTCCACGCATTACGAGGTAGAGCCGGTAGAATATGAATGAAACGAGAAGGATGTCGATGACATCTACTATGGTTACACTCAAAAATCCTATTTTAAAAAGTTCCATTTTTCACATCAGGGATATTGGTTGGCTGTACGCAGCGCCTTGCTTTCATCACTCACCCGGCGGATCGCATCGGCAATGACGGCAACCCGTTTCATCTCCTTAACATCGTGCACACGGAGTATATTGGCGCCATTCATGATAGAAACGGCAACTGCAGCCGCCGTTCCTTCCAGACGATCTTCCACAGGCAAATTCAATATTTTTCCGATAAATGATTTTCTCGACGGGCCAACGAGAATCGGATAACCCAGAGTACGGAATTCACCCAACCGTTTGAATATTTCAAGATTATGATCGGTATTCTTTCCGAAACCGATTCCGGGATCGATTATGATCTGACGGATACCCGCCTCAGATGCTGTCCGGATTCCCTCCTCAATGTAAATGCGGATTTCTCCGATTAAGTTATCATAGGAAACATCCGTCTGCATCGTCCTCGGAGTTCCCCGTATGTGCATTATCACCACCGTCGCGTTATACTGAGCAATTATCTCCGCCATCCGCGCATCAAAATGGAGACCCGAGATGTCGTTGACCATTCGCGCCCCGGCGCGCAGAGCTTCAATTGCCACGGCAGATTTATAAGTATCAACAGAGAGAGGGACGGATGTGGCTTTCGCCAGATTTTCGATGACAGGGATGACACGCTTCAGTTCTACTTCCAGAGGTACCGGTTCAGAACCCGGGCGTGTCGACTCTCCTCCGACATCGATGAAATCCGCGCCATCAGCGACCATCGCAAGAGCGGTGTCGACCGCTACTTCGGCGCCTTCGTATTTTCCTCCGTCGGAAAATGAATCGGGTGTTACATTTATGATCCCCATGATGTGAGTCCGGGAATCAAGGTCGTACTCAACACCGCCGAATGTGTAGATGTGATTTCTATTATTTAACTTGTTCATCCAAGAAAAATTTTATACTCAGAGATGGCAACGCAGTTCAGATTACTGAGCAGTTTTCTTCACCCCTGCTAACATCGCTTTTCGTCTCGCTTTGAAACGCTGTACTTGTTTTCTGTGTTTCTTTATAACTACTCTTAGTTTTTTATTCAAGATCGCTCCGAAGAAAGTGTATATTTATAACTGAACTGAAAATACAAGTTTTTTTACAGGAAAACAAGGATAAGTCGGGAATGCGCAGAGTATCCGTCTACTGAAGACTAATACGGAAGTTGACGATCTCCGGTTGATTGCCTATCCTTACGGGAGGGCCCCACGTTCCTACACCACATGAGACGTATAGGTGTCGGTTTCCGTCTTTTCTGTAGCCCCAGCTCACTGCATATACCGCTTCGGTGATATAATTGAGAGGCCACAGCTGTCCGTGATGAGTATGTCCCGAAACCTGCAGATCAATACCATTTTCCATACTCTCCCCCACTTCAAACGGCTGATGATCCATAAGAAG